>JBDNIP010000247.1:0-3274 GCA_041688245.1 Algoriphagus sp. | reverse complement strand
ATTTTTTTTTCTTTCCAGCTTGCGATTTCCAGCTTATCCAACCACTGATTGATTTTGGTTTTGGCATCAATTGAGGACAGTCCCTTTAACCTGGCAAAATAGATCATCTGATCCCATACGGACATCTTTTTATAAAGACCACGTTCCTCTGGTAAATAGCCAATCTGGGCGATATGTTTTGGGGCTAGTAATTCTCCATTGATGTAGATAGACCCGGAATCACTATCGATAATTTGATTGATAATCCGAATTAACGTTGTTTTACCAGCCCCATTTGGACCAAGCAATCCAAATATGATCCCTTTGGGTACATCAAGATCTACCTCTGAAAGGGCTTTGGTAATATTATAAGATTTATTAAGTTTTTCAATTTTTAGCATTAGGGCAAAAAGTAAGCTTTAATCTATGGTAATGGAACCCACACCGACATCAATGGTTAATTCAATTCTTCTTGGGTCTGATTCTTTGTATCCCTTGGTGACGTAGGTATCACCATCCAATGCTTTTAAATACCTAGGTACAGAAGCTCTACACATCGGAGAAGTTTTCATTTTAATTTTGATCGGATACGAATCAGAGGGTAAGTTTAGCTTAAGTGTTCCAGCGCCTACAGCAGCAATTACCTCACTTCCACCAGATATTCCATCTGAAAAGTCAAGGTCTATCTTTCCATAGTTCACTTCAACAATTATCTTTTTGGCATTAGTATAATTTACCTTATCAAGAGTAACCGTTCCCATATTCAAAGTCACTAATAATGTGTCCATTTGGACCTGATTGGGGATCTCTGAGCTGTAGTGGACGTAAACATCTGCACTAGCGCTTTTTATTTTTAATTTACTTATTATCAGGTTAGCCAGATCAAAATTAGAACTTCCTATCCCAAGATTAAAATCAAGAGTATACCGATAGTCAGTTGTAAGCCCCAAATCCCAAGTATGATCAAAGTCAGTTGATGAGCTCGAAAAAATCTTTGAAGTGATACTTTTTCCTAGATTCTCGGACTCCACATTTTTGTGAACCAAAGAAGCTTTTAGCACATTATTGGAAATTGAATTAGAAAAAACTGGCAAAATATTAGCTTTTTCTAGATGTCCATGGATATATAATGGATCTGAGGAGCGTATTTGTTTAAGCTGAGTAGTACTTTTATAGGAGGTGAATTCCAAAGAAACTAATTCAAATCCTTTAGTCTCAGTAACCTTAAATTCTTTGATTAATTGTGCCTCACTTAGACTGACTTCTCCTAAAAACATAAGGAAAAAAAGACACAAATTTTTGAGCATAGGGTTAAAGTACGGGTTGATATTCAAAAAGTTTATGAAAAATATAAAAAAAGCCAGAATAAATTCTGGCCTAAATATTTAAAAGAACTCTTTCATTTTGTCTAAGAAGGTTTTATCACCTTTACCTGGATCAGGCTTGAAATTTTCTGAATGTAGTAAACTTTCAAGTAGTTGTCTTTCTTCCTTCGATAGATGAGTTGGAGTCCAAACATTGACCATGATTAGTTGATCACCTCTAGTATATCCGTTGATATCCTTTATTCCTTTCCCTTTTAATCGCAACATTTTGCCTGATTGAGTACCAGGATCAATTTTGATTTTAACTTTACCTTCGATGGTAGGGACCTCCACGGATGCTCCTAATGCTGCATCAATAAAGGATACATAAAGATCAAAAATCACATTGTTCCCATCTCGTTGTAGAATAGTGTCCTCTACTTCTTCAATCACAATCAGTAAATCTCCTGGAACTCCTCCCGGTGTTTCATTCCCTTTACTTGACATGCTGAGCTGCATTCCTTCCGCTACTCCACCGGGGATATTGATTGAAATTACCTCTTCTTTTACAATTAGTCCCCTCGAATCTGCCTCTGCTGGTTTTTTATCAACGATTTGACCATTTCCTCCACAGACCCCACAAGTGCTTGCAGAGACCATTTGACCGAGCATTGTATTTACTACTTTCTTGATTTGGCCTGAGCCTTGACAGGAAGCGCAGTTCTTGAAAGACACTCCATCCGCAACAATATGACGCTTTACTTTTATTTTCTTTTCGACACCATTTGCTATTTCGCTCAATGTCAATTTCATTTTAACTCTAAGATTTGTTCCTTTTTTGGTACGTCGACCTCCGGAACTTCCACTAAAGAAAGATCCAAAGCCTCCTTGACCTCCTTGACCTCCAAAAATATCACCAAATTGGGAAAATATATCATCCATATTCATCCCACCTCCATAGCCACCAGCGCCACTCATACCCTGATGACCAAACTGGTCATATCGCTGCTTCTTTTCAGGATTGCTAAGGACCTCATAGGCTTCAGCCGCTTCTTTAAATTTATCCTCAGCTTCAGGGTTATCAGGATTCTTGTCAGGATGAAATTGAATAGCTAGTTTTCGGTATGCTTTTTTTATTTCATCTGCTGCGGCAGATTTTGAAACTCCAAGTACTGTGTAATAATCTCTTTTTGCCATAATTTTATCCTCCAATCACTACTTTAGCAAAGCGAACTACTTTATCACCAAGCTTATATCCTTTCTCTACCACATCAATTACTTTACCCTTCAAATCTTCATTGGGTGAAGGAATCTGGGTAATGGCCTCTTGCGTATCTGCATCGAAACTTTGACCCACCAAACCCTCCATTGGCACTAGTCCTTTACTCGTTAGAATCCTGACGAGTTTTTGGAAAATCAATAGATTACCTTCTCTAACTTTCTTTAGATCAGTCTCGGTTTCACTAGCCTTTAGCGAACGCTCAAAATCATCAACTGCAGGTATTAAGTCTTTGAGAACATCTTCAGAAGCTGTGGTAATCAGATCCAATCGCTCTTTGGATGTTCTTTTTCGGTAATTTTCAAAGTCAGAATAAAGCCTCAAATATTTATTTTTTAGATCTGCAATTTCATCCTCACGTGAATTTTCTGTGGGTTTTTCATTGTCAGCCTCACCTGTACTGTTGATAGATTCTTCAACGTTCACTTCGGTGATTTCTTCATTTAGAGGCATATCGCTCGGACTTATTTTCTGATCAAGTTGCTCTTTATCATTCATCGATTTATCTTTTTCTAATTAGCCCAAATACTATAACAATATTGTTGCCAGCAGTTAAAAACTGACAATCTGGCAATTAATCTACATGGATTGCCTGCCAGATCAAGTCTTTGAGTTTGTCTAAATTGTATTGGGTAACTGAAGAAATGAAAGTATAAGGTATTCCATTTGGAATCTCAAATTCCATTTCACTTATCAATTCTTCATCTAACAT
>JBDNIP010000246.1:0-5288 GCA_041688245.1 Algoriphagus sp. | reverse complement strand
CGATCCGAAAAGACGCATCAAACTATCTTCCAGTGAGACAAAAAATTGCGAAGATCCCACATCACCTTGACGACCTGATCTACCGCGAAGTTGACGATCGACACGGCGAGATTCATGACGTTCAGTACCAACAATAGCCAGACCACCAGACTTTTTAGACTCTGGTGAAAGTTTGATGTCTGTACCTCGACCAGCCATGTTAGTAGCGATCGTTACTGTACCACTTTGGCCCGCTGCAGCTACCACGTCCGCTTCTCTAGCATGCTGTTTGGCATTCAAAACCTGATGTGGAATCTTTTTCAAGGTCAGCATCCGGCTGAGTACTTCGGAGATTTCTACCGAAGTGGTACCTACCAAGACCGGACGCCCTACAGCTACCAGTTCATTAATTTCGTCCACTACAGCATTGAATTTCTCCCGAACAGTTTTAAAGACTTTATCCTCACGATCATCCCGTTGAATAAATCTGTTTGTAGGAATCACTACAACGTCAAGCTTATAAATTTGCCAGAATTCTCCCGCTTCCGTCTCGGCCGTACCGGTCATACCAGAAAGCTTATGGTACATTCGGAAGTAATTCTGAAGAGTAACAGTCGCGTAAGTCTGCGTGGCATCCTCAATCTTTACATTTTCTTTAGCTTCAATCGCTTGATGAAGACCGTCTGAATAACGGCGCCCTTCCATAACGCGCCCAGTTTGCTCATCTACGAGTTTTACTTTTTTATCAACTAATATATATTCAGTGTCTCGCTCGAACATACAATAGGCTTTAAGCAACTGATTTACGGTATGAATACGTTGTGCCTTCACTCCATAGTCTTTGATGGCTTCCTCTTTCTGTATCAGCTTTTCCTTATCGTCAACATCTTCGGCCTTCTCTAGGTCTGCGATGATTATACCTATATCCGGCAATATGAAAAACTCAGGATTTTCATTTTTAGTGGTCATATTCTCAATACCCTGGTCGGTAAGATCCACTACATTTGATTTCTCATCGATGGTGAACAAAAGCGGCTCATCTGCCTCTGGCATATTTCGCTTATTATCCTGTAAATAGAAATTTTCAGTTTTTTGCAAAGTGACTCGGATTCCTGGTTCAGAGAGGTATTTAATCAAAGGCTTATACTTTGGCATTCCTCGAAAGGCTCTGAATAGCGCAAGGCCACCATCTTTGTCGTTGCCATCGGCAATCATCTTCTTAGCCGTTGTCAAAAAGCCCTGAATCAATTTGCGCTGCTCATCCACTAGCATAGAGACCCTAGGTTTCATGTCATCAAACTCGTGTACATCGCCCTTAGGTACTGGCCCTGAAATAATTAATGGGGTTCTTGCATCATCAATCAGTACCGAATCGACCTCATCAATCATTGCAAAATGATGCTTGCCTTGGACTAGGTCACCAGCTTCACGAGCCATATTATCCCGCAGATAATCAAAGCCGAATTCATTGTTAGTGCCATAAACGATATCACTACCGTAAGCTTTCTTTCTTCCGGGAGAATTTGGAGCGAACTTGTCAATGCAATCCACAGTCAAACCGTGAAATTCAAAAATTGGGGCATTCCATTCTGAGTCACGCTTAGCGAGGTAGTCGTTTACTGTCACGATATGAACGCCTCTTCCTGCCAAAGCATTTAAATACGCAGGCAAAGTAGAGACCAATGTCTTTCCTTCACCCGTAGCCATTTCGGCGATTTTGCCCTTGTGGAGAACAATACCACCGATAAGCTGCACGTCGTAGTGGACCATGTCCCAGACTACTTCCGTGCCTGCAGCAAGCCACTTATTATGCCAGATGGCATCCTCTCCCTGAATTTCCACATTCTTCTTAACCGCAGCAATTTCTCTGTCTCCTTGGGTAGCTTTTACCTTCAGCCCACCTAGTTCTTTGAATCTTCTAGCTGTCTCTTTTACCACCGCAAAAGCCTTTGGAAGAACTTTCATCAGGATCTCCTCCAATGCCACATCGCGATCTTTCTCAATTTGATCGACTTGATTGAAGAGCAGATCCTTTTCATGAATAGCAGTTGGTGCTAATTCTTCTATACTCGATTTGATGCTAATGATTTTATCGTCAAAGCTCTTCACGTGCTCATTGATCTGCTCCTTGATTTCCTGCGTTTTCGCACGTAGCTCCTCATCACGTAACGATTTGAGTCCATCAAATTCAAGATTGATGTCTTTTACAAATGGAAGTAATTCTTTGATATCTCTATCGGACTTAGTACCAAAAACTTTTGCAAGTCCTTTTGCTATATAATCTAACATGATTGTTATTAGTAATTATCAAACTGAAACCTAAAATTAAGCCCTTTTTATTATAATTGATAATGAAGTATCGGGTATCACAAGTATCAGATTATGCTTTTTAGAAATTTATTTTTCCTTGATATACTTGCTCCGCGGGACCGATAAGCCAGACTTCTTTGAAAGTACCATCCGGATTGGAATCAAATTTCACAGATAGTTGACCTCCTATGGTATTTATTTTAACATGTGCCGAACTTTGATCTCGGGCAAATACCAAAGCCGCCGCAGTAACACCAGTACCACAAGATAGCGTCTCATCTTCTACACCGCGCTCAAAGGTTCTCACAAATATCTGATCCTCAGTAAGTTTCTCTACAAAATTAACATTGGTCCCAGCGGGTGAATAGATTTCATTGTGCCTAATCAGCATTCCTTCCTCTAGTACCGGATAAGAAGCGACGTTATCCACAAAACGAATATGATGTGGCGATCCTGTATTAACAAAATAATCCATGCCGCACTTTTGAACCTTAGTCGTTTCACCCATCTTTAAATGGACCAGCTCCCCATTAATTAGCGCCTCATGTTGACCATCTATTGCGAGAAAATGTGTTTTTTCTGAAATTATTCCAAGAAAGAAGGAAAAGGCCACGGCACATCTTGCCCCGTTTCCACACATACTCTGGCTGCCATCAGCATTGAAGTAGATCATCTCAAAATCGTAATCCTTATGATTTCTGATCAAAATCAAACCATCTGCCCCGATACCAAATCGTCTGTCGCAAAGGCTAGCAATCATAATAAGGTTCGTTTCATCGATTAATTGCTGACGATCGTCCACCATTACAAAATCATTTCCGGTCCCTTGATACTTGTAAAAGATTATTTCCATGGTGTGATATTATAAGATAAAAAACAAAAACCTATCCGATACGATTCCTAGGTACAAACTTAACAAACTTGTCATAGAATGAGACTTATTGTCTATTTCTCAATTTCAAATCCAAAATTTTAATAGTTAAATTTAAATTTATAAATAAGACTTGAACAGCAAACCATTCCTAAAATGAAACCACTAGAAACCATGATTTCCCGAAGAGTATTTCTAACCAATAGCTCAAAAGTAACCCTTGCTGTAAGTTTGGCAGGTACAGGAGTTTTAAGCGCATATGCTGGCGAGGCTACAGAAAAGGAAATAGGATTCCGAACTAGATTTACACAAACCCCTCTAGCTTTTAGTTTTGATGCCCTAGAACCCAATATTGATGCGATGACCATGGAAATCCATTACACTAAGCATGCGGCTGGCTATGCAAAGAACCTGGGGGAGGCCGTTTCCGAGGAGCAAGTTGATGCAAATAAGCCATTGGAAGATGTCCTGTCAAAGATTGGTAGCTATTCTACAAAAATGAGAAACAATGCAGGAGGCCATTACAATCACGAGCTATTCTGGAAAGTCATGAGTCCAACAGGGAAAGGAAAACCTGAAGGCGATTTAGCCGCAGCTATTGATTCCTCCTTTGGAAGTTATGATGCTTTCGTTACTGAATTTGAAACTGCTGCAAAGACTCGCTTCGGATCAGGCTGGGCATGGCTAGTGGTGGGTGATGATAAAAAACTGGAAGTTGGCTCCACTGCAAATCAAGATAACCCTTTAATGGATATCTCTGAATTCAAAGGAATTCCACTTTTGGGCTTGGACGTTTGGGAGCATGCTTATTATTTAAATTATCAGAATAAACGTCCTGACTACGTATCCGCATTTTGGAACCTGGTAGATTGGAACTATGTAGCGCAGCGATTTGCCACAGCTTCCTTATAAAATCGAAATTTAGAATCCCAGAAAGACCGGTAAATCGGTCTTTCTCATTTATTTTAAGCAGACAAAAATTCAAACTATGCAAGACCCTAAATCACTTACTTCAGTCGCATTATTTCACGAAACATTTAAGCACCCAGTAGTACACAAACCAACTATCCCTTCACAGACGAGGTGCGATCTTCGTGTTTCACTTCTCGCGGAGGAGTTAAAAGAATTGGAAGAGGCAATAGAGAATAATGATTTGGTCGAAATCGCAGATGCGCGTTGTGATCTTCAATCTGTGTTATCAGGTGCGATTATCGAGTTTGGATTAGGAGCAAAATTCAAAACCCTGTTTGCCGAAGTCCAACGCTCCAATATGAGCAAAGCTTGTAAAACGGCTGATGCAGCTCAGGCCACTGTGAAACATTATGAAGCAAAGGGAACGCCTTGTTTTTATGAAAAAGAGGGTGATTTATTTTTGGTTTTCAGAGAAGGTGACCGTAAAACTTTAAAATCTGTAAATTATTCTCCGGCAGATTTGAAAGGGATACTTGAGAAATAACCAGGAGTATTTCAACGCTAAGCCTTAATGGTTTTTCAGTTCTAGGATCTTAGCCGGTAAATTAAATCCGGCTTTTTCCAACGCTGTCAACACTTCCAAGATCACATTGCTTTTGACAACAACATCCAAAATCTTAAGATCGAAAGTGTCCGCCCAAGAAGTGTCCTGAATATTCAGTGTACTTTCGGCATGATCAGAAACTCAAACGTTGGGATATATGAGCAGCGTACTTCCGTTGCCTCCGAAATGGCCTTTAGTATTAATCCCATAGCGGTGCTGTAATCGGAACCATAATCAAGTCCTATTATAAAAGTCATATCGTAAGAACCCGCCTATAGAAAAGTTAACAAGTGGGTTTTTTACGACGGTGACATTAGGAATAAAAACATCTTTTGCATCGACTGTTTTGGTATGCGTATCTCTAAGATTTAAGGTAAGCATTTGCCCTTTAATCCCATTTATATCGACAACATCCCCAATCCGAAAAAGTCGCTTAAATGAAAGCAAAATACCCACAAGAAAATTCTCTCCAATAAACATTATCACGAATTTTTTTAGATAGCTGTTTTATACCTGATTCGGAGGTTGTGTATTCCTGTTGCAATCCTCATGACCAGATGTCTTTTATCGAAGCCTTTTATTCTGATTTTATCACGTATCATCCTTAGTCTT
>JBDNIP010000025.1:0-1998 GCA_041688245.1 Algoriphagus sp. | reverse complement strand
GGGATTGCGAATTCAAAATTTGGTATGGGTTGATTCGGCCTACAAAGTACCCCGATATTTTGTTAATGGTATGGATTTTCTAGACGAAGAAGTTCCAATATCCGGGTTTTTCGAAGTACTCGTTGATGGTGAATTTCCATTGATGCGACGTACAGAAGCAATCTTTAAAGAGTCTAATTACAATACTGCATTGATGGTGGGGAATCGAAATCATAAAATAATCAAAAGGAATACTTATTATTATTTGCAAGGTAAAAATGTGATCGAAGTCCCATCAAATCGAAAGAAACTGTTACTATTGTTCGGAGATAAAGCCGAGGACATGGAAAAGTTTATCAACGATAATAGTCTACCTACTCGAGAACCTAGTTCATTATTTCAGATTTTCACCCATTTTAATTCTCAATTTGATGGCTTTCAACCAATCATAAGCCAACTATTAGACGAAAATTAACGATTCAAAAATATAATTATGTTTAAGAAATTTACCCTGGTTGCGTGTCTACTTCTTCCAGCGCTGACCTTTGCGCAGCAAACTCAAAAACCAGTTCTTCATGGAAAAAACTGGGTGGCAATCACTGGAAAACCACTTGCCGCTACTGCCGGAGCAACGATTTTCCAACAAGGCGGTAATGCCGTAGATGCAGCCTGCGGAATGCTGGCTGCCACTGCCACGATGTGGGATGTGCTTTCTTGGGGTGGGGAAACCCAAGCCTTAATCTATAATCCCAATACTAAGAAGGTGATTGCGATCAATGCTATGGGTTATGCGCCAACTGGTGCTACTGTTGATTTTTACAAATCTCAGAATATGGACTATCCACCTGAGTTTGGACCTCTGGCAGCGACCACACCAGGTACACCGGGAGGATTGATGACCATGCTTGCCGAATACGGCACCATGAGTCTAGCTCAGGTTTTGGCTCCAGCTATGCAGCTTGCCAAAGGGTATCCAATGGAGGAGATGACGGCAAATAATATTGAAAAGGGTAAAGGCAAAATCAAAGATTGGCCATATTCTAAAAAAGTCTTTCTACCGCATCTAGGAGAAGAACGAGAAGCGCCTGAGGCAGGAGAGATTTTTGTACAGCATGATTTGTTTCAGACTCTAAGCAAACTGGTTGAAGCTGAGAAAGCCGCTTTGAAGGCAGGTAAAAATAGAAAAGAGGCTATCTATGCAAGCTATGATCGCTTTTACAAAGGAGATATTGCCAAAGAGATTGTCAGAGGAACTCGAGAGCAAGGCGGACTCTTCACGGAAGCCGACTTGGCAAATTGGAAAGTGAAAATAGAGGAGCCGCTATCTGTGAATTATAAAGGAATTGAAGTGTACAAGCTTCAAGAATGGACTCAAGGCCCTGCACTCCTTCAGTCATTGAATATTCTTGAGAATTTCGATTTGAAAAGTATGGGTTATAATTCAGCGAATTACATCCATACTATTTATCAAGCAATGAGTCTGGCCTTTGCAGATCGTGACTTTTATTATTCTGATCCGGCATTTGACCCGGTAAGTCCTATGACAGGTTTGCTGTCGAAGGAATACGCGAAAGATCGAGCAAAACTAATTCAAGCTAAAAATGATCCAACGATTGGGCCTGGTGATCCATATCCTTATCAAGGGGGTACCAACCCTTTCACCAGCTTACTCAATGAAAATAAATCCGCAGTAGCTATAAATAATCCAGGAATGCCGATTCAGGGACTGGATGATCCTTTTTTGGAGCAATTCCAACGTGGCACTACTTCAATTGAAGCTGCGGATGCTGAGGGATGGGTAGTTTCGGTGACCCCGAGCGGAGGTTGGATTCCGGCTGTGATCGCTGGTAATACTGGTGTAGGTTTGAGTCAACGAATGCAAAGCTTTGTCCTGAATGAAAAGTTGAACCCATACAATCTTGTCGAGCCAGGCAAGCGCCCAAGAGTTACTTTGACCCCAAGTTTGGCCCTGAAAGACGGAAAGCCTTTTTTGGCTTTTGCGGTCCAAGGTGGAGATTC
>JBDNIP010000245.1:0-2174 GCA_041688245.1 Algoriphagus sp. | reverse complement strand
GCTGTCGGCAAATAATACTTTGTGCTCTTTTGTGAAACCTTAGTGAACTCTGTGGCAAAAAATTTTTAAGTAAAAAAGGAGTTACCCAAATTATACCTCTCCGTACTCCCGCATTTGACACTCGTTTCCTGAAGGTGATGGTGGTGGTACGCGGGAGGGGAAATTATACTGAACTTCAATATCATGGGTTGCACCCATGGCTATTACTGGACGCGCCTTCAGCGCTTTGGTCAAGGATATCTTTGTGCTCTTTGCCGAAACCTTCGCGGTCTCTGTGGTAAAAAAGGAAAAACTCCCAAGTGCACTTATCGAACTATAGCGGTCTTTGTGGTAAAAAAGGAAAATCCATACTCAAAACCTTCGAGGTCTGTTAGCTTTTTTAAAAAAGTCAGAGTCTGGAGAAAAGACCTCAAAGGTTAGGCATGGCCCATTTTCAGCTTTCTCACTTTAGACTTCTGACTTTCTATTTTAGCTTTCTGTGTTACTTCAGATTCTTGTACCGAATTCTCTTAGGCGTCACATCACCAAGCCGCTTCTTTTTGTTTTCCTCGTAGTCGGAGAAGTTGCCCTCAAACCAAACTACCTGAGAATCACCCTCAAAAGCCAAAATATGCGTGCAAATCCGATCCAGAAACCATCTGTCGTGGGAGATGACTACGGCACAGCCACCGAAGTTTTCCAAGGCTTCTTCCAAAGCGCGGAGTGTATTCATATCCAAGTCGTTGGTCGGCTCATCGAGTAGCAGCAAGTTGCCGCCTTCTTTCAGCATCATGGCTAAATGAACTCGGTTTCGCTCACCGCCGGAAAGGACGCCGACTTTTTTCTCTTGATCCGATCCGCCAAAATTGAACTTGGACACATAAGCTCTGGAGTTGATCTCCCGATTGCCCAGCTTCATCAGCTCATTGCCATCGGATATGATCTGATAGACACTTTTGCTTGGGTCGAGCGAATCATGCTCTTGATCCACATAGGACAGCTGTACAGTCTCTCCTACTTCGAAATTACCAGAGTCAGGCTCCTCCTGTCCCGTGATCAGTTTGAATAACGTGGTCTTTCCTGCGCCGTTTGGTCCGATGATCCCGACGATCCCACCTTGAGGAAGCGAAAAGCTAAGATTCTCAAACAGCAACTTATCGCCGTAAGCTTTGGATACTCCATTGACCTCGATCACTTTGGTACCAAGACGTGGCCCTGGCGGGATAAACAGTTCCAACTTAGCTTCTCTTTCCTTGGATTCTTCTCCGACCAGCTTATCGTAAGCACTCAATCGAGCTTTACCCTTTGCCTGTCGGGCTTTGGGAGTCATTCGGATCCATTCCAGTTCCCGCTCCAAAGTTTTCTGACGCTTGGATTCAGTCTTCTCCTCCTGTTTCAGTCTATTTTGCTTTTGATCCAGCCAAGAAGAATAATTTCCTTTCCAGGGAATCCCTTCGCCTCGATCCAATTCTAAGATCCAACCGGCGACATTATCCAAGAAGTATCTATCGTGAGTCACGGCGATGACCGTACCTTTGTAATTTTGTAAATACTGCTCCAGCCACTGCACAGATTCTGCGTCAAGGTGGTTGGTAGGTTCGTCAAGGAGTAAGACATCCGGCTCTTGAAGTAGTAATCTGCAAAGGGCAACGCGGCGCTTCTCGCCACCCGATAGGTTTGCCACATTGGCATCACTGGGAGGCAGTCTTAGTGCATCCATGGCTTTATCCAACATCAGATCAAGCTCCCAGGCATTGGCCGCGTCCAACTTCTCCTGAACCACTCCTTGCTTCTCGATCAACTCATTCATTGCATCTAGATCCTCCATCAGTGCCGGATCCATGAATTTCTCGTTGATTGCTTCAAACTCTTTGAGCAGAGCTATGGTCTCGTGAACTGCTTCCTCCACTACTTCTTTGACTGTCTTCGTGGGGTCAAGCTTTGGCTCCTGCTCTAGCATTCCCACAGTATATCCTGGAGACCAGACTACTTCACCAAGGAATTCCTTATCCATCCCGTCTATAATTTTCAAAAGCGAGGATTTTCCAGAGCCGTTGAGACCGAGGACTCCGATTTTGGCACCGTAAAAAAATGAGAGATAGATATTTTTTAAGACTTTTTTCTGTGGCGGGAAGACTTTGGAAACCCCAGCCATTGAAAAGATGATTTTTTCTGCACTCATAGGTTAAATTTTT
>JBDNIP010000244.1:0-2017 GCA_041688245.1 Algoriphagus sp. | reverse complement strand
GAATTGACTTCGTCAAATTTGTCATAGCCATAAGCCATGGCAACTTTCATCGGTAGGGTATCCGGAGTAGTTTCTTTTGGCTGGCAAGCCACTAGAAATCCGATGAATAGGAAAGCAATAATTAAGTTTTTCATAGGATATGAGTTTTGTCAAATGTAACAGAATCAGAGTTATTATTGTTGATCTAACCAATCTTTATACTTCCGGTATTCAACAATCCCATAGCCCTTTTTAAGAAATCTGAAGAACCTTGAAATGAATAGCGTGGGGAGGAAAAGTTTCGAAGGGAAGATTTTCCTTTTCTTTCTTGCGGCACTCAATAAGATGGATTTTGCCAGCCAAGAAGCAGTTTGTTTTGGGTAAGCTTTGGGAATATCGTTACCAGCAGAATCGAAGAATTTTGTGTCCGTAGCGATCGGGAATACTAGGGTGACCCAATTTCCAGTTTTTTCTGACCAGATCGTTCTTGCCCGTTGCAGCAAAGCTGACTTTGTCCAGAAATAAAGACTAAAGCCTGGGATGGACCAAAAAGACATTGCCGAGGCAGTACTGATTAATCGGAATGGCTTTTCGGGATATAGTGCTCGTAGCATAAATCAGAGTTGAATGGGACTGTGGATATTTAGCTGAAATAGGCGATCCATATCTTTCCAATTTTAATTTTATGCAGGGCCACACGCTGCTTTTCCGGCATTTGCAAAGCAAAAATCCATATGAGTCCAGTTGGCTTTAACCCAGTCAAGAATCAACTGGTTACCAGCTTTATGGCTTAGATCGCAAGTAACTATCCCATTGATTGTTGGAAATTCATCTTTCAACTCTTCTAATTTCTCCTTTTCAATATCCACTAACAGCAGGTTGGGATTAGATGGAATGATTTGCCTGTGCAGTTCCAATCCTATCCCCGAAGCAGCGCCAGTGATACTGCAATTGGTTTTGGAAAAGGCTTTATAAATCATAATCCGGAATCGGGAAATTAATTCGGAAAGGCTTGATTTTTACTGCAAACAGTGATCTTTGAGATCTAAGATCTGGAAAATAGGCGCTGCTAATCTCTTTGATTTTTATTTTGGCTAATTTCCCCAACCACTCCCGGTAGGTTTGGTAAAATAATCCACATTATTCAGAACCTGTTGGAGATCAATGGATAAAAAATAGGTGCTTGCCGGGAAGGGGATTCCAAATGCTTTTACCTCGCACGGAAAGATGACATGATCATTTGAACTGATCATAATTTCAGCCTTTCCATTTTCTTCTTCCTATCAAGAAAAGGGTAGGGTGTTCTTGGGAATTCCCCAATTCGCTCTGCCATTTTGAGTACTGGCTTCGGAATCCACGTAGATCTTGGTGATGCTTTGTTCGCCATGGGGAAAAAACTTACCGGGAATGAATAACAATCTACGGTAAGGCCCAATGAGAAAATACTTTTAGTTAGCCAGTATTAAGTAACCGAGATCACCTTTAAATTTTCCCATTAATTCGGGAGGAAGCTGACCGAAAGTTTCTACCTATTTCTTTGAAAACTTATAAACTATAATAATCCCTTTCCCTGCTAGTTGCCAGGGTGCTGAAGCTTGATGGTTGCACTTCGATGCTGTTGTATGAACTTGGATTATTTTCATCCATAGGGTGAAGGGCTAACAGCGGTCCAGCCTCCATCGATGATTAAGGTTTGACCAGTGATATGTCGTGCGGCGTCTGAGACTAGAAATGCGGCGGCGGCAGCGATATCTTCCGCATTTGCAGGACTGCCGACAGGGGTGAGTTTTGACCAGGTTTTCACATAGTCTGGATCAGAAACTGTTCGATTAGTAATTGTAGCGCCGGGGGCGATGGTATTGATTCGTATGCCTAATGGAGCAAGCTCAAGGACAAGGTTTTTAGCTAGCATTTCAATCGCAGCTTTGCTCATGGCATAGGCTGCTAGATTTTCATGACTTTGGTGGGCCGTGACTGATGAGGTATAAAGAATTGCGCCTCCGGAGACTTGATCTTTCATGACCTTTGCTGCGGCTTG
>JBDNIP010000024.1:0-5452 GCA_041688245.1 Algoriphagus sp. | reverse complement strand
TATAATGAAGGTCAAATTGAATGGTTCAAAGCTGGTTCTGCACTTAACTTAATTAAGACTGAGCTTTAAGTTCTAAGCTAGTGTAAAAATAAAAAAAGCCGCAATCAGTATGATCGCGGCTTTTTTTTAGCTTGTCAAGCAATGAAAACCATTAGAAATTTACTCTTAATTATTTTTTTCTTGAGCAGTATTTCAGTTCTGGGTCAAGATAAGTTGGAACAGGAAGTTAGAGTTAGGGCGCAGCAAGTTCCACTGGAAGCTAGGAAATGGTTGAAAGATGCATTCGAAAGCGTTCGGAAGCCCAAGTGGTATAAAGAGTTCTCAGAACTTGATTATTCTTTTGAAGCAAAGTTTAAACTCAAAGGCCGATTCCATAGTGTCGAATTTGATTCCCTAGGAAATGTGTTGGATGTGGAGATAGAAATAGAGTGGGAGAGCTTGTCTGAGGAGGTTAAAGCAAATTTAACTTTGCATTTTGAAGGGACACTTCGGAGGTTTAAACTGGAAAAAATTCAAATTCAGTACAGTGGCTTACCTGGAGATCTGGAAGATTTTTTTGATGAGGAAGAGACTGATGGCGTTTTGATTCAATTTGAAATTGAATATCAAGCAGAAGATCAATCGGAAGTAATTCGAATTTGGGAAGGTACTTTTTCTTCCGATGGCAAATTTCTAACTCATAGGAGGATTATAGTTCGAGAACTATTTAATTTATCCTTTTGAAATGAGAGTTTCTTTTTTTGTATTCATTTTTCTTTTTTTTGGATCTGCAATCAAAGCTCAAAAGCCAGTGTTTTTTACTGGGTTTTTCCCTGAGGCCTCAATCACAAAAAAGCTGAAGAACGAAGATAGAATCAACGTCAAAGTTGAAAATCAGCATATTATTTACGATAATAGCAGTGAGACTTCAAAGCGACTTGAGTTCAGACATTATCGGACTGACTTGATGTCATTTTATGATTGGAGACTCAGTCCTACCAAGAGTTTTGCATTAGGTGTTTTTCATCGCTTTCAGGAAGGCTCGGATGCCAATCGAATTATCCAACAATTCGGATTGCTCCAAAGACGTAGAAATCTAAGAATAGCACACCGACTGCGTACTGACCAAACATTTACAAGAGGAGAAAAGATAGAAGTCAGGTTGAGATACAGATTAGCATTAGAAATTCCTTTAAATGGAGCTACCCTTGATCCTGGAGAATATTATTTGGCGATTTCAAATGAACCTATTATCAGTTTCAAGGCTCGAGATTTTGAATTGGAAAATAGAGCCGTTTTTTCTCTGGGAAAACTAATCAAAAATGGGAAGAGACTGGAGTGGAGTATTGACTATCGTACAGATGGATACCGCCAAAAACCGTTTAGAACTAGACTGTGGGGTAAAGTTGGATATTTTTATAGCCTTTAGTTACTTCTTGTATTCTAAAAGTAAAAAAAATTATTTTGAAATACAAAAGGATATATGTCTGATATTGAGACGCTATTTCTGTCTTTATATAGTAGGGATATATTGATGCAAGAAATAGGAATCAATAGCACGTTTAAGAAGCTCATCTATGAATCATTGGAGATGCTTGCTGATAATACATCAACGGACAACCTAAAAGGTTTTACCGAGGCGATACGCGCTGTGTTCCCTGAGTCCACAAAGCAAATCTGCATAGTCTATCAGATCAGAAATTCTTGCAGTCATCTGGTATGTAAAGACCGAAAGGCATTTGCTGTAGCTATGAAATCAATCTATACTTCACCCAACAGAAATGCCGCAGCGCTCGCCTTGGATCATCTGGAAGCAGTCTGGGGCAGCAATACGGCTCTATTCAATCACCAGCTTGTGTAACAACTGGGAGGAATTAATTGCATTCTTGGCATTTCCCCCTGAAATCAGGAAGATTATTCATACCATAAATATCGTCACAAACCTGAGTGGAAAGATCAGAAAATACACTGAAAAACAAGCGCTCCTTTCCAACTGACGGTGCGGTCATGAAATCAGTATTCTTGTCGGTAAACGAGGCAACTAAAAAGCGACTATGCCAATACGAGACTGGAGGGCCACCTTAAACCAATTTAGGTTTGAAAATGGAGTAAAATTCTGACCAACCCAGAAATTTATCTACACAATTTTGGGATAGTGTCCCGAGTTACTTGAGAAAATTCGAGTAGTTAGTGCTTTAAAGAACTATAAAGCTTGAGCTTTTTCAAAATATTCTTTGACCAAATCCATCTCTGGATAATTTTTCATCAAATCATTCAAGTAACTTAAAGCAGAAATCTTGTCGTCTTTCATGACAAAGTAAATCCCTTTATTTCTCAGAGAGAACGGATTATCTGAATCCATTTTTATGCTTTGATTTATTAAATCTAGGCCTTCTTCCAATTGGCCCAGAAACAGCAAGTAAAGTCCTTTATTATTATAGTAAAATGCCTGTTGATTATTTAGCGTTATCGCCTTATCTACTGCATCTAGCGCAGCTTTGTATTCTCC
This sequence comes from Algoriphagus sp., assembly GCA_041688245.1. Classification (GTDB taxonomy): domain Bacteria; phylum Bacteroidota; class Bacteroidia; order Cytophagales; family Cyclobacteriaceae; genus Algoriphagus. Next base: position 2,964 of record JBDNIP010000024.1, on the reverse strand, counting down.
CTCATCGAAATAAATCATCGAATAGGTATTGTGAATATTCGGTTCGGTAGGATTGATGATTTCAGCGCTTTGTAGAAGAGCCTTTGCAGATTCGAAGTCTTTTAAATAGAAAAAGATGGTAGCCTGATTTACAATTAAATCAGAATTTTCAGGGTCCAACTCACTGGCTTTTTGGAACTCGACAAGAGCCTGATCTAAATTTTTTAGTTTCTCCTCTACCAAACCAGACAGAAAAAAGCTTTGCCAATTCTCAGGTTCAAGTGACTTTAACTTATCGGAATCCTCTCGTGCTTTATAAAATTCCCCGTTATCTAAGTAGCTCAACCCCCGCTGAAAATAGGCATCTGCGAAATCAGGTTGGTATTTAATGGCGAGGCTGAAATCCGAAATTCCCTCTTCAATTTGAATTAGCAGCACATGTGCTAAGCCTTTATTGTAGTAAGCATCGACATAAGTACTATCTAGCTCCAATGCTTCGGCATAAAAACCTAGCGCCCCTTTCGCATCATTTTCTTTCAACTTTTTATTCCCCTTAAGGAGAAATCGTCCTTTCTTATCTTCTACTGAATCACAGGATAGTAAAGAGAATAAGAATAAAAGAATCCAAATTTGGTTAGTCTTCATCGTTTAGTTTTAATTCTTTTTCTTTTGATTTTTCTTCACCAAGTAGGATAGCAAAGGGCTTGGTATCTTCATTCCATTCAAAGATTTGACGCAGTAAAGCCATTACTGGAATGATCAGGATCATCCCTGCTACTCCCCAGATCGATGCTCCTATAAGTAGACCAAGTATGGTAATGAATGGATTGAGATTGACATTTCTACCTACTATTCTAGGAGTAAGAATATTTCCTTCTATAAATTGTATAACCTGATAGCAGACTATGACCGCCAAAGGATAGAAAAGACTGTCTTTTGTCAAAAACGAATAGACCATTGGCAGTAAAGCACCTATGAATGGGCCTACATAGGGAATGATATTCAAAATTGCACCGATTACCGCAAAGAAGATGGCATGCTTAATTCCGAGTGAAGTAAAAGCAATAAGATTCAGGATAATCAATATGCCCATTACTTTGACTACTCCGACTATGTAATTGATGAGCAATTTTCTCAATTTCACGATCCTAGACTCGACTAATTCTGCATCAGTAGTTCGATAGATTTTTAGAATTACATTGACAAAGTGATCACGATATAAGAGCAAGAAAAACATAAACACCACTATCAGTAAAATTCCTGATAAAGAGCCAACAGCACCCTTGGCGAAGGTGGTTACCGTATCGGTGTTTTGGCTGAGCAGCGATAAGATATATTCTCCGTTTGCTTTCTCGGCGATGCCTGCTTCAATTCCAAAAGAGCTGAAAATCCAAGAATCAATTTCTCCTATGTAATTATCGATTTTAACCGACACATCTTGAAAATCATGTTGGAATTTGGCTATAGTGGAGAAAATAAAGATCGTTAAACCTGTGACAAATGTGATCATGCCAAGCATGGAAATAAGCGTAGAAAGTACTCTAGGAAATCTCTTCGATTCTAGCCAATTGGATAATGGCGTAAACAGCACAGCGAAAAATGCTGAAAGAAAAAACGGTACCAACAGACTCTTTCCAACTATTAAAAAAAGCACTAAAACAGTGATGAAAACCATCACTGTCAATGCCTTTAAATAGGTTGGGAGATATAAGCTCTTTTCCGCCATAGTGTCTATATTTCTACAAGATCATTTCTTACTGATTTGCAATTAGCCCAGCGCGTTTCAATAACGCATCTTGCTTGGGTGCTCGTCCTCTAAAATTCAAGTATAAAATTTCAGGATGCTCTTTTCCCCCAGCAGCTAGAATATTTACTTTGAAGGAATTGGCTGTCTCCCGGTCGAAGATACCTTTCTCTTGAAATAGCTCAAAAGCGTCTGCATCGAGTACTTCTGCCCACTTATAACTGTAGTATCCAGCAGAATATCCGCCTTGGAAAATATGGGAAAATGACGTGCTCATCAAGGTACCTTTGACCTTTGGTAAAAGGTCAGTCTTATTCATTACTTCTTTTTCAAAATCGAAAACACTTGAAATCGTTTCCGGATCATGACTGTGGTATGCCATATCCAGTAAGCCAAAACTCAATTGCCTCAATGTCTGATACCCTTGCTGGAAATTTGAAGCATTCTTGATCTTGTCAATCAATTCCTCCGAGATTTTTTCACCGCTTTGATAGTGAATGGCAAAGAGATCCAAGCAGTCTTTTTCATAGCACCAGTTTTCGAAGATTTGACTTGGAAGTTCTACGAAGTCCCAAAAAACACTGGTTCCGGAAAGCGTTTCATAATTTCCATCGGCAAGCATACCGTGAAGGGCATGTCCAAACTCATGAAATAGCGTTGTCACCTCATTGAAAGTAAGCAGACTTGGCTTTGACTTGGTCGGTTTAGTGAAGTTGCAAACGATAGATACATGTGGTCTTTCCATTTGAGATCCGGTTTTCCACTGACCTTTATAGCTAGTCATCCAAGCACCATTTCGCTTACCTGCTCTGGGGAAAAAATCTGCATAGAATACAGCTAAATGAGCTCCATTTTCATCTTTGACTTCGTATGCTGTGACGTCTTTGTGGTAAACTGGAATAGACTTATTGGGAATAAATTCGAGTCCAAATAGTTTTTTAGCAGTATGGAAAACGCCATCTACAACCTTTTCCAACTGGAAAAAGGGTCGAAGTAATTCATCATCCAATGAATATTTTTCTTTCTTCAATAATTCAGAGTAATAGGCAAAATCCCATTTTTCGACTTTTTCGAGTCCATCTAATTTTTTAGTGAATTCAGCTAGTTCTACTAACTCAGCTTCTGCTTTTGGCTTTGCTTTTTCCAAAAGTGAATTTAAGAAGGATAAAACCTGTGTTGGTGTTTTGGCCATCCGCTCTTCCAATACGAAATCAGCATGACTGACATAGCCTAAAAGTATT
>JBDNIP010000243.1:0-1525 GCA_041688245.1 Algoriphagus sp. | reverse complement strand
CTGCTTACACCGGTTTGGGAAAAGACAGCTTTCAGCTTTTCCCTGAATTACTGACTCGGTATGAAAATCTGGTAGAAGACCTCGATCAGTTGATTAATGGGCATTACTTATATCCAAAGCTAAAAAGCGCAGACGAAGCCAGGCCCGATATTTACACCAATTCAATTGCGATGATGTCGTCTGGTGTATTTTACTCGACCATCTTCACGGAGATCTTACGAGATCAATTCAAATTGACTCCGGACATTGCATTTGGGTATAGCATGGGAGAGTGCAGTAGCATGTGGTATGCTTTGGGAGTCTGGCATCCTCGTGGTGCTCAAAAGTTTCGGAAGTCTCCGATTTTTAAAAACCGATTTGCAGGCAATCTGGAAGTACTCGCAGCACACTGGGGCATCAGTAGCGAGACCGCCAAAGCAAAATGGATAAGTATAGTGCTGCTAGCACCGCAGCAGAAAGTGGAGGCATTGATAGCAGGGAAAGAAAAAGTGTTTTTGACTTTCATCAATACCGATAAGGAAGTGATTATTTCAGGAGATAAAGAAACCTGTTTGCAAATCGCTGCGGAACTCGACTGTCATTCCATTCCGATTCCATTTCAAAATGTAATCCATCATGATTTCTGTATCAGTGAAAAAGAAGGGCTACTGGATATGCATCACTTTGAGATCGTAGACCGTCCTAAGACTGATTTTTACTCAAGTATCACCCAGGATAAGATTACTGTAGTTAGTCAGGAAATTGCTGAAAATTCAGTTGCTGTCTGTGCGCAACAAGTAAATTTTCCAAAAACCATCCAAACGGTTTATGATGCCGGGGCACGCATCTTTATTGAAGTCGGCGCCAATGCAACCTGTACTAATTGGATTCAAAGCAATCTGAAAGACAAAGCACATCATGCAGTGGCGATGGATCAAAAAGGGAAATCGGATAGTAGTAATCTGGTCAATTTATTGGCGCAATTGATCAGTCACGGCGTACAGTTAGAGCTGTCTATACTATTTCCAAAGGCGGGGGAAGCTACAGCGCAAGGCCAATTCATGAAGAAAATAATTCCCGGAGGAATGCCACTGGATCAATTATTTGAAGATGAAAATGTAGTAGCGCATTTCAGCAACATAAGAAATACCAGAGCAAGAAAGCGAACCACCAAAAAAGTATTGGTCTTGGCTGGTCATGAATCAGATGAGGATAATTTATCAGCTGATAGTATAGCGCCCGGAACTTATGATAACCAATCATTCAAAACAAATTTTAGTAAAGTCGAAAGAAGCAGTGCAACTATGGATACATCTACTTTAAAAAACGAAGAACCTATCGCAATTTCTAAAAATGTACTGGGAGAGAACGGATTGCGTCTCCAGAATTTTGAAGCTGGCGAACAATTTGAAGGCAAGGAAATTGTCTTTTCTCAACAAGATTTAGAAGAATTTTCTACCGGCAAAATTGCCAATGTCTTTGGCCCCGAATATGCAATTATCGATACCTATCGACGTCGTGTGATGTTGCCGATGTATCCCTATTT
>JBDNIP010000242.1:0-1660 GCA_041688245.1 Algoriphagus sp. | reverse complement strand
GGAGCATGAAGCTACTGAATTAAGGCTTATCTTTTGCCAAATAAGTTGGCGGAATTGTAAGTATGTTTCCATCTCGTTCGGCTCTGTAATGAGGCGACATGATCTCCACTTTTGCATTGGTAAAAGCATCTTGAATCGCTGCATGCAAATTAGAATAGATCAATGCAGATTTTTCAGGATTTTTAGTAAATACGTCGATTTGGTAACTTACATAGAAGCCATCTAGACTAGTTTGAAGTACGTAGGATTTTGGGTTGTTTAGATTATATCACAAGTTACCGCAGAGGTCATCAGGAGTTCATGAACTTGTCTCCAGGGGACATCGTAGCCAATCGTACTAGTGGTATGTAGAATCAAACCCGAGGAAGTTCCTGCATTGGTATAATTTACTGTATTACCATTAAGTATTGATGCGTTTGGAATGGTGACTTCTTCATTCTTGATAGGACGAATTCTGGTAACCAACATAGTTTTTTCGATTACATCACCGGTGATATCCCCAATTTTAACGCGATCTCCTTTTCGAAAAGCACGCATATAGATGATCACTAACCCAGCGATAATGTTGCCAATCGCAGAGGATGATCCCAGAGAAATCAATAATCCCAAAAATACGCTTACACCCTGAAAAGCAGGAGATTCTGATCCAGGCAAATAAGGAAAAATCACAATGAAGGCAAAAGCGATAAGAATTACTTTCAATAGGTTGAAAGTGGGTTTGGCCCAGTCAGGATAGAAACCTGGAATAGTAATCACTCCACGCTCTATTTCGCGAGAAATAAAACTAAAAAATTTAGTTACATAATAAGTCACGACTGAGATCACAAGGATCATAAACAGCTCCGGTAGGTAGCCAATAAGCTCATTGAAAATACTCCAAAGCGGATCTGTAATGTAGCTTAGCAGCAAACCTGCAAGGCCCATGGTAGCTGGAAATATGCTGAAAATCAAGGGTAAGGATAGGTACAGGAGCAATATAATCAGCCCTATTTTTATTGCGCTCATGATCATTCTGAGGAGACTTTCCTGTTTCTCTTTTATCAAGACCTGATAGTTTTTGATTCCTGAGAGGTAGTCTTGCCATCTATTCAAGATCCATTCGATCAAACGATTAAATCCGAAATTTAATAACCTAACCAATAAGAATAATCCAATCAAAATCCCTAAAAGCATTCCTGCCCGAATCAGGTTTTCCAAATATATAGTTGATACATAAGTAGCCAAGTAACTTTTTTTGAGTTGGAAACTAGAGTCCCTGCAATTTGAGATTGATCCAAACTATCGGCTTTTGTATCAGTGGCAGTGATGATACCTAAGATTTCTTTATTACGAATAATAATTACATTCTGACCTATATCTGAATACTAAGTGTGGCTGTATCAAATTACTCTGTATCTAGAAGATCGCTCAATCGTCTATTGATTCGTTCGGCTCTGTCTTCAGCAGTAAAAGCACCAATGGCACTGGATAAATAGTCTACGGTATCCTCAAAGAAAATAATGGGGTACTTTATACTGATGCTATCCCGAACCGCGGGTATTTTGATTTCAGCTTGAGCATAAACATGAATTATAGCGGCTGAAAGTAGACCGATACTCATTAAGAATTTTTTCAGACTTAAAGAAAAAAACATTTGATCAGATAGAAATAGGTTGATGTT
>JBDNIP010000241.1:0-1112 GCA_041688245.1 Algoriphagus sp. | reverse complement strand
ATAATAGACCAAGATTCCAAACCACTTAATCGGGAAAATTTACTGAACGAGGGGAAGATTCATCTTGGATTAGCCTATATGAATGATCCCTCTCTTACCACTCCTTCCTTTATGCTGAAAGCCTCTATGCGATTTTGCAAATCCCTAGAGAGATGTATAGGAAATCAGTCTCATCAAGTCGGCTTGAGTAATCATTTTTATTATCTGGCAGCAAAGGATTCATTTCTCAATCCCCAACAACTCACGAAACATTACAGAAAGATGGAGGAGCTTTTTAAAACCTACACTTCAGCGCATCCAGATTGGAATTATTTGGGAACAAAACCAATGTATTTGACAAGAAGAATTTCAGATAAAAGATCTGAAGATCCTTTCGGGAAAGAAGTTATCCAAGCGGCTTTTGAAATAGCAGAATATTCTGTGGATACTGAGATGCTCGGCAAGTAATTGACTGAAGCTCTTTTATCAAATCCGCTCATCGCCTTCTGCCCAAACCACCGCATAACGAAAATCTGCAAAGAAAACGAGATGCTCTCTGTCTCGGGGTTTATGGCAAATAACAAATTTACGATCAGGTCAAAGTATGTCTTCAATGCAACCTGGGAAGGGAAGTTCGCACTGGATAAATCGTTTGGCATAGCTAAACCAAAGGATCTTTTGCATCGTCTCAAATATCATGTGATGGTGAAAATTGATCCAGAACTCCTGAATCGCCCTTCTGCCACAATGGTCATAGGTAAATATGGGGATGTGGTGATCAAAAAAGATGGGACAGCCTATCTATCATGGTATCCGGCGGGATGTCTGGGCTGGAACAATGAGGTCAGTCCACCAGAATCATGGAATGCGCCCAGCACAGGCAATGTCCCCAAAGAAGAAGCAGCCACACTTTCGGCCATTTATTTGGAAGAAATAGAGAAATGGTTTCCTGGGATTAAAAAATCCAAACCTTATCTGGTTGACGGCGCGGTAATTGTTGCCTATGGTAAAACCGATGTAGACGACAATCAAAGTATGCTCCACGACAGAACCAACATAGGGCTGAAAACATACGGCGGAAACTATCACTCCATCGATACTGGGAAACTAACCACTGCTCCGATGTTTGCAGT
>JBDNIP010000240.1:0-8921 GCA_041688245.1 Algoriphagus sp. | reverse complement strand
TTTGGAAGCGGAGACGCCGCGCTGCATGTATCGCTCATTCATGCGAACAAAGTTAAGTATTCTAGGGGGATTTGGGGGATGTAAAGGGAAATATGAAGCCTTGTAAAACAAACATTTAAAATCATGATGTGCATATTTATAAGAACTATACACATCATCAGGACAACTATTGAAATCGACAAGAACTTAATGGAAGAAGCAATGAAAGCTTCTGGCTCTTCCACAAAAAAAGCAACTGTAGAAGAAGGGCTTCGCTTAATCGTCAGATTAAAAAAGCAGGAACGAATTAAAGAATATAGAGGAAAGCTAAAATGGGAAGGAAATCTAGCTAAAATGCGGACTGATTTATGATTATGGTTGATTCTTCAGTTTGGATAGATTATTTCAATGGCAGGGATACACTACAAACTGATTTTTTGAATCGAATTTTGGGTAATGAAGACGTTTGTGTTGGAGATTTAATTCTGACTGAAGTTTTACTAGGCTTTGCATCAGAGGAAGACTAATGGTAGCCCATGAATTATTTAATGACCTACTATTATTTGATGTAGTAGGTAAATAAATTGCCCTAGAGGCGGCCAAAAACTATAGCGAATTAGGAAGAAATGGAGTGATGATAAGGAAAACGATTGATATGATGATCGGGACTTTTTGCATCAACAGACAAATCAAGCCAATCCACAGTGACCGGGATTTTGATGCGCTGAGCAAACATTTGAAACTCCGATCAATTTTTTAAAAAAAAGCGGTTGATCTCAAGAACCAACCGCTTTTCAAAATCTAATATTAAACTTGAATTACTCCTTTATCTCTGTCCCCTTAAATTCTGTTCTTCGATTGACTTGGTGTTCTTCTTCAGTTTGTGCATTCTGGACTATCAACTGGCGCTTACCGTATCCTTTTGCAATCAATCGTTCACTCTCAATACCCTGAGAGACTAGGTAGTCGACAGCAGACTGAGCCCTTCGCTGCGTCAGATCATCATTATACGCATCTGTAGCCCGAGCATCAGCATGGGAGCTCAATTCGATTCGAATCGCTGGATTATCCTTTAGGATTTGTACCAGCTTGTTAAGCTCAGCAGCGGCATCAGTACGGATATCTGCTTTGTTCAGATCGTAATAAATATTTTCTAAGACAATAGACCTGTCCAGGATCAACTGATCCAAGACTACAGTGGTGTCAAGCGTAATATTTGTTATCTCTTGCATTAGCGTCGCCGGATCTGGAGTTTTCCCTTTCGTGGTGTAGGGAACGGACTTTGAGAAATAACCTGACTTGGAAGCAATTATCGTAAAATTTGCATCTGGACTTAACGTGAATCGGACTCTTCCATTGGTATTGCTAAAATCCCCTCCAGCCTGTTTGTTATTTCCATCATAGAGGACAACACGAGCTTTGTCTAGTATCTTGTCCACTTCTCCTGCAACGCGCTCCTTTGTGATGACATTGAGCAGGACATTCACGATTTTCGGTTTCGGTGTTTTATCTTCAAAAAAGTAAATGTCATCATCACCCACACCACCTTCTCGATTGGAGGCAATGTATCCGGCTTTAGGATATTCTGTGAAAAATATCCCAAAATCATCATTCAAGCTATTGAAATTTGCTCCCAGGTTAATAATCACTTGCTTTCCTGATTCATCCCTGTCAGCTACGAAAAGATCTAACTTCCCATAGCCTGGATGGCCATCGGAGGAGAAAAAGAACTTCCCATCGGGAGTCAGTCTTGGGAAAAGCTCATTTCCCGGAGTATTAATGTTTGGGCCGAGGTTAACTGCGTTTCCAAAATCACTATTTGCTAGCCTTGTCGCTTTGTATAGATCTATTCCACCGAAACCTCCAGGTCGATTTGAAGCAAAATAGAGCTCAGTCCCATCAGGACTAAAGGCAGGTGTGGAATTCCACCAAGTTTCATCTTCATTTACCGGCATCCAGATCGGCTGGGTAAATCCTCCGCCGCGAAAGTAGGAAACGAACAAGGTGGTTTCTGGGAAATCTTTTGGAGAAGTAGAATTACCTCGTCCGTAGATAATAGTATTCCCATCAGCGCTGATTGCAATGGCAGCTTGATTGAGCCCTTCTTCATTTTTAAATTCCGGCAGGGCCTGAACAGCACTTACATCTACTTTCAGTCCATCTGCACGGGTACGAAATAGCTTGGTATATGGAGAGCCATCTGCTGCATACAGACCAGTTCCTTGCCGACCAGATGTGAAGTAGATAAAGTTTTCTGAGATCACAGGGGCATAGTCTGCTCCGGCAGTATTGAGATCTTTGTAATTGACGAGCTTATGCATTGGCCAATAGTCATCAATTCCCTCAGTCAATCTGATTGCTTCGAGTTGTCGCTGGGTTTCTGCGAGAAATCGATCTTCTTGAGTATAGCCCTTGGCAGTTTCGAAAGCTGCTTTAGCCTCTTCATTTTTGTCATTTGCCTTTAAACTCAATCCCAGTCGATAATAACCCTCAAAAGTGGGATCAGTTTCTACCAGTTTTTGGTAATAGGGGGTGGCATCTTCGATTCGGTTGGAGAGACGGTAGCTCTCAGCTATAGTCTGATTGGCTTCCTTATTTTCTGGATCATCTTCCAAAATCTGCGAGAATGACGAAATAGCATATTGGTATTGACCCGAAAGGTATTGCTCATTTCCTTTTTCTTGCAGGCTCTTACAAGAACTGACTCCGATAAGGAGTAAAAGACTAATCCATAAAAAATGGTTTTTCATCTGAAGTGTTATGGTTGATCTGTCCTGAATATTACTAATTAATTTGGAAAGTATTTGTTTAGCCAACTTTCATTCGCTGAAATCCATACTTTTTCCAGGTCTTTCTTGATTTTCACTAGGGGATTAAGCACAAGTGTTTCCTGTTCAATTTCTCCCGAAAGTACTCTGGATTTAATTCCCAATGCTGGGTATACTGCTACTTGTCCTTCGTTATTTTTGAAGCTTACTTTTCCCTGATCTATAAGATTCACATTTAAGATATTCTCTAGCTCGCGCAAAGTCCTAACCGAACTGTCAATCGAACATCCGCTGGCACCAAGGCTACTTTCATCCACTCCCAGTACTATAAATTGTTCTTCCAAAATCTGAAACGAGGTAGGCATTAAGCTACCATGTGTGTTCCAATTCTCACAAAACTTCTTCAAGCTAGTGCTGATTAGTTCCTTTTCCTCTGGGGAGAAAGCCCGTTCGGGTTGATAAACCCAGATTCTGGAATGTGTTGGTAATTGATCGAATGGCACGTACATCTGTTTGATAATTTTAGGTAAAGAAAAACCCTTTCTACCTAACGGCAAAAAGGGTTAAATTGATTCAATGTCATGAAGATCAAATTCCCATGTCTTTAGCAATCATTTCTGCTAGATCGTAAACTTTCACATCTGCTTCCCGCTCTTTATTTTTTACGCCGTCGGTCATCATGGTAAGACAAAATGGGCAACCTACCGCAATCAAATTAGCTCCTGTTGCCAAAGCTTCTTCAGTTCGCTCGATATTAATTTCTTTCTTTCCGGGTTCTGCCTCTTTGAACATTTGCGCTCCACCGGCGCCACAGCAAAGGCCTTTGGTCTTGCAGCGTTTCATTTCCACCAACTCTGCGTCAAGAGCTTTGAGCACTTCGCGAGGAGCCTCATAGACATTATTCGCTCTACCTAGATAGCAAGAATCGTGAAAAGTGATCTTTTTGCCTTTGAATTCTCCACCACCTTTCAATGCTACCTTTCCTTCATTGATCAGTTGCTGGAGGAACTGGGAATGATGAATTACTTCATAGTTTCCACCCAACGCCGGATATTCATTCTTGATGGTATTGAAGCAATGTGGACATGCAGTCACTACTTTTTTGATATCATAGCCATTCATTACTTGAATATTAGCAACGGCCTGCATTTGGAATAAAAATTCATTGCCAGCTCTTCGGGCGGGATCACCTGTACAAGCTTCCTCAGGACCTAGGACAGCAAAGCTAACACCTACTTTATTTAATATTTTCACGAAAGCTTGAGTTACAGCTTTGTATCGTTCATCAAAAGAACCTGCGCAACCCACCCAAAATAGGATTTCAGGAGTTTCACCTTTTCCGGCCATTTCGGCCATGGTTGGTACTTTATATGTAGACATAATTTAGAATAACGGTTTTTGTAGTATGATTTGAAGGCTATTTCATTTTTAAAATAGGCAGTTATCGAATCATGAATTTTATTTTTAGTACCTCGACAAATAAGGAACTGTTACATGTCAAACTGAATTGACTTTGTCCGACATCCGATCCGCCAGTGCGGGAAATCATCACATCTCCTCTTCTTTCAATTTCTCTGCCCAATTGAACCGATCTGAAGGGCTGAATTTCCAAGGGGCGAAACTGGTTTCCATATTTTGAAACATAGCATTCCACTGTGCAGGAGTGCCAGATTCCTCCATTGCTACATAGCGACGCATTTGAAGAATGATCGAAAGCGGATCGATAGTTATAGGACAGGCTGCGACACAGGCATTACAACTAGTACAAGAATTTAATTCCTCTTTGGTGATATAATCTCCTAAGAGAGATTTTCCATCTTCCAATCCAGCTCCGCCAGCATCAATACTTTTTCCTACCTCATCAGCTCGATCTCGGACGTCCATCATGATCTTTCGCGGAGAAAGTTTTTTACCAGTCAGATTCGCAGGACATTCTGAAGTACATCTTCCACATTCTGTGCAGGAATAGGCATTCATCACATTGATCCAAGACAGGTCATTGACATCTTTTGCTCCAAATCTACCAATCTCTTCAGGTGGGCTAGCTGGAGTTTCTGTAGGAATACCCAGCATCATATTCACTTCATTAGTGACTTCCGGCATGTTGACCATTTCCCCTTTTGCCTTAAGGTTAGAGTACCAAGTATTAGGGAAAGCCAAGAAAATATGGAGATGCTTAGAATACGTCACATAAACTGAGAAAGCCAAAATTCCAAAAATGTGAAACCACCAAGCAAACCGTTCAGTAAAATATAAGGCTTCAAGTGACATTCCTTCAAACAAAGGACGAATCAATCCACTAAAGAAAAGCGGACCTAAAGCCAAATAATGATCAGCACCTCGTTCGGCCAAGATTTGATCAGTAGCATTCATGGTCAGTACAGCCATCATTAAGATCATCTCCACCACCAAAATAATTGTGGCGTCAAGTGCCGGCCAGCCTTTCACTTCAGGTTTTTGGAATCGCTCCACTTTAGTTACATATCTTCTGGTCAGGAATGCCACACAAGAGAAAAGAACCGCTACTGCCAGGAATTCGAACATATTCATGGCAGCGGTGTACGACCCGCCAAGGAATGGTGCAAATAGCCGGTGTGTTCCGATTATTCCATCGAGAATGAATTCAAGTACTTCTAGATTGATCACTATAAACCCGACATAAATCAACAAGTGAAGGAAAGCGGGAATAATTTTCTTGAACATTTTTTGCTGACCAAAAGCGACTAAAGCCATGGTCTTCCAGCGGTCCCCAGAAAGATCATTTCGGGTCTCAGCTTTCCCCAAAAAGATATTTCTGCGGAGAAATTTGATCCTTTTGCTTATAATGTAGCCTGCAATGCCAAGAATAAGCACAAAAGCAAGTTGTGGTAAAAAGCTCATATTGATATATTTAGGGTGTTACTTGAGTTTTTGTCAATAAATTTTTTTCAAATGATTTGGTACAGCTATCCAAATACCTACATTTGCATCACTTTAAAAAGCGGTGATATAGCTCAGTTGGTAGAGCATCGGACTGAAAATCCGTGAGTCGGTGGTTCGAGTCCACTTATCACCACAAGCCTTGACTTCGGTCAAGGCTTTTTTTATGCGCTTTTTTGAATAATGTTCTTTCAAATCTTTTAAATATTATTCCTGTGAAATTAATAAATAGTCTGCATGCATACTACTTTTCAACCTAATTTTATTACCCGAAAGTATGTCAGTAACCTAGTTTTATTTGTTTGACTGGCAGTAAAAACCGCCAAGGGGGGCGTCAATGATAGGTGACCGAAGTGCGGGCAAGGTTAGTGTTTAACGTACATTGAATTGTTTTTGTCTTCTATTCCTGCAATTATGGATTTATACGATATGTTTTTAATCAAATAAGTTCTGTTTGGAAACTCTTAAAATCTCTTGTGGTTTTTTAAAAATCCCTTTTTTCCATAAAAAAATTGTGACAGCCTGTAACATTTGATTGTCACATGCATTATTCTTTTGAATGAAAACATTTTTTGAAGAGCATATTTGGCCGCAGCGCAGCAAACTCTACCGTCTTGCCTTTAGCTGGGTAAAAGACCGGGCGCTGGCCGAAGATGTGCTTCATAATGTTTTCGAAAAATCGTTTACTCGGCAAAAAGAACTCGTTGTTCATGCCAATCTTTCCGGTTGGTTGATACTTAGTCTTAAAAATGAGGTCTTAACTCACTTCCGACAAAACAAGAAAATAGATACTTTGGAAGATACAAATCAGCTTCGCGCTGATGAATCACAGCCAGAGGATGTCACTGAATCAATTCAAAAGGTGATGTCGCTTCTAAAAGAATTGCCTGAGAAGCAACGGGACATTTTCCAATTGAGAGAAGTGGAGGGCTTAGATTATTCGGAAATAGCAGCCCACTTGGATATAAGTTTGGATCAAGTGAAAGTGAATCTTTACCGTGCAAGAAAAAGAATCCGAGAATTGATGATCAACCAAAAATTCGCAAAATGAATACACAAATAGAAAATCTGCTTGCCAAATACTACGATGCAGAAAGCAGCCTTGCAGAAGAGCAGGAATTGAAGGTACTGCTTCGAGCATCGGAAGGATTCGAAGAAGAGAAAATGTTATTTGGGATTCTTGCAGATTTCAAAAAAGTGGAGCCTTCCAGAATAAGTATGCCTCACACTAAAGTGAGAAAGTTGAATACTTCTTGGATGAGTTGGGCGGCTTCTGCTGCCATTCTAATCGGATCATTCTGGGGCTGGCAAGCTTATGATCAAAAGCAAGCTGAGCAAGCTGCCTATCAGGAAGTGATGATGGCTTTTGCCTTGATCCAAACCAATCTATCCAAAGCCCAAGCACAGTTGCAACCGATGAATAATCTAAAATATTTGAATACTACAGACCAGATTTTTAGTCAATCCAAAAAATAGGAATCATGAAAAAACTAGTCCTAATCCCCTTTTTACTTTTGGCAATCATATCTCAGGTTAACGCTCAAGATGATGCAATCCAAAAGTTCTTCACCAAATATATGGATGATGATCGATTCTCCAGAGTATATATATCTCCCAAAATGATGCAAATGGCCGGAGGATTTCTCAAAAGTAATGCGGGCACAGATAAAGAGGCAGAAGAACTTGGAACCCTAATCTCCAAAGTCAAAGGAATTCGGATTCTAACTTCAGAGAAGGTGGATGGGAAGTCGCTTTATAATCAGGCGATGAGCACACTGGCTAAAAATAAATATGAGGATTTGATGGAGGTACAAGATAAAGGTTCCAGTCTCAAATTTATGGTGCGAGAGGAAAGTGGCTTGATCAAAGAGTTGCTGATGATCTCAGGTAATGGAAGTGATTTTACACTGCTATCCATGCTGGGAAGCTTTACTTACCAGGATCTAAATCTCTTGGCAGAGAAAACTAATATTCCTGGAATGGAGCAGTATGGCAAGGGTTCGAAACAACCCAAGAGAAATAAATAAAAGAAATGAAATTTTAAATAAAACTAAACCAACGAACTATGAAAAAGCTAATTCTAACCTTGGCATTAATCGGAGCTGTGATGACCGCGCAAGCTCAAAGTAAAAGCGTCAAAGCCCTATATGAAAAGTATAAAAGCAATGATGATTTCTTTCACCTCGAACTCGGAGGAAACTTTATGAATTTTACCAAAGGCTTCAAAATTGATATCGATAAGAATGATATGGCGACGGTTGCTAAGTCTATAGAGAAATTAAATTTCTTTACCCTTCCCGATAATTCGGATCAATCTAAAAACGAATATAGATCACTCCAAAAGGGCCTTGAAAAAGAACGCTATGAATTACTGATGGAAACTTCCGAAGCCAAAAGCGGCATCGTGGTATATTCCAAAGGAGATGCTAAGATTTCGGATCTTGTGGTGCTGGTCAGTGGAGACGAGGGAGATTTAATGGTATTTGAGATGAAAGGATCTTTTGATCAAGAAATGATTACAAAAGCCACCAAATACAAAGGGAAAAACTAAGGCTGTCTAAATCTAGGAAAGCAAAAGGCTAGCTTATCAAATAAGCTAGCCTTTTGCTTTAGTACAATTTATATTCTTCGGCTCGTTCCAGTTGCTGCTTAAGGTCAGAGATGTTGATGCTGTTTTTGATTCCGTTATCTCGGGCCATTTTTTTGTCCGTTAGACTTTTTCGGATTCCTTCATAAAGCTGTTGAGGAGTTTGTTCCACTCCATTTACTTTCTTGGCTTTAATGATTCCATTTTTGTTTGCAAGTTCAAGTGCTTCCATTACTTTAATGTGATATTGGTCTGCGATCTCAAAGAAGTTGTCATAATACAGTAGAAACCGCTTGGAAAGATCCACCACCGAAGAGATATGATTGGCGTAGTATTTCAAATCGCTTTCATTCTGTAACAGCTGAGCGTAATTTGTAGCGGAGCCATTTCTCCCATAGCGCTGCGCTACTTTACGGAGGTACAAATCAATATTTTCACTCGTGAAACTGGCTAAAATTCGATTAGAATAAGTATCTATCGTTTCATTTTGATTCCGATCGGGAAGTGAGAATTCTAGCTTAACGGATTCTTTTTTGATTCGACCAGTGAGTTCAAGCTGGAGATTCTCTAAAAGTACAATCCGATCATTATTCGAATTTTGATTAGCCATGTTGGCTTTATCCAATGCGGAGAAATAAACCAAATAACGACCTAGCTCATTTTCAAAT
>JBDNIP010000239.1:0-1602 GCA_041688245.1 Algoriphagus sp. | reverse complement strand
GATCGCCATGTCTAATAAATGTACTCCCCAGTCAGACATCAACCCTCCGCCATAGTCCCAGAAATGTCGCCAGCTTCCATGAAAGCGATTTGGGTTGAAAGTTCTGGAAGTCGCAGGACCCAGCCAAAAATCATAATCCACCCCTTCCGGTACCGGAGTCGCAGGCTTGATCAAGTTGCCAAGTCCATAATTAAAGTTTGACCAGATATTCACCTTTCTGATTTTGCCGATAAAGCCACTTTTCACTAAATCTCGAGCTTCGATAAAACCTTGTCCCGAGCGTTGCTGCTGACCGACTTGCATGATTCGACTGTACTGATTTTTTGCATTGACCATCAAATCACATTCACCTATACTATTTGCCATGGGTTTTTCTACATATACATCCATGCCCGCTTGGCAGGCAGTCACAGCCATGAGGCAGTGCCAATGATCGGGCGTACCGATGATTACGGCGTCCAGATCCTTACGCTCCAGTAGTATTCTAAAGTCAGTGTAGCGCTCGGGGTTTTTTCCTGTGGCAGTTTCCACTTCTGCGATTCTCCGATCAAGTACATTCTGGTCTACGTCGCATAGCGCGATGCATTCGACTTCCGGGAGTGCGATGTGATGGCGGAAGATACCAAATCCCATATTGTTGCAGCCTATAAGCGCCACCCGAATCCGATCACTCGGGGCGATCTTTTGCTTGGCTTGAAGTAGGGAAGGGGCTAGCCAAAGTCCCCCGGCGAAGATTCCGGTGGATTTGATAAAGGTGCGACGATCAGTCATAGGGTAGGAGATTTTGGTTTGGGTAAAGAAACTTGAACTCAAAATACGAGAAATAGCGATGAATAGAAATGTGAGTTAGGTAAAAGTCTGTAATTCGCTTCTTAAGGACTGTAAAACGTTCATATATGTGGATAAAAATCATAATAAGGTTTATAAGTTGTGTTTTTACAGCTGATTATTTGGGGGGAAATTTTGGAGAAGCAATTAGTTATTTTTTTGGAATCAGTAATTTTTTATCCCAACTTTAAATCATCAAGTAATAGATAAAAGGTCGGAAATACGATTCCGAGTTCTAATTTGAAAGTTTGAGATCAGGCACAAAGGGTAATTTATTTTAGGGTAAATTTCTGAGACGAGATATCGCAGAAGTGCTGAAACGATTGGGTTGAGTTTGAAAAAGTCTTTGGATAGCTTCAAATTTTCGTACACGAAGGAAAGATGAGCGATCGTTTTTTGAGAGAGGCAACTCCAGAAGTGAATATACGATTAGTCGACTGGCTGAATCTCTTCGGAGAAGAAGCGATCGAGCACAAAGGAACGCATGGTTAATTCCAGTAGTTTGCAACGGTTCACCGCAGAAGTGCAATAACAGATCGGCCCATGAAAGATGTCCTTTATTGGATATCGAGACTCTTGGCATGAATGGTCAAAATCCTTCGGGAAATGGCTGAAACAGGTAACTGCAGAAATGCGATACAGGAGAACTCTAATGGGACATGCGTTTCGGCGCGGCATGATAGAAAGAACATTGACTCGGGTAACTGAGGATAACTTTGAACAGTAGCTTGACGCAGTTTGAGAACTATGGTTTTCAATTTGTGAGACGGGAAG
>JBDNIP010000238.1:0-3128 GCA_041688245.1 Algoriphagus sp. | reverse complement strand
TTTGGTTGGAAAGCGGGAGGCAAAGTAGGCTCGTTATAGAGTTCTGATCTCAAGAGCTGCGCAACATCCTTATTTTTCATCATCATGGACTTTGCAGAAAAGAACGCATTGCCTTGAATCTGCGGAAGGGTACGCGTATAAGAAATCTGAGTATTGATTTCTCGTGGGTTTTCCCATGCTTTATCCGAATCCTCCCGGATTTTATAAGGCCCATTTCCCACATAAACATTGGTTCGATTGGCATTATTTGACCACCAATCATTCAGCTTTCGATGCGAGGCAAGCGGATGCTCCATGCTCCAGTAGATTTGCGGAATCAGGTAATCGATCCAGCCGTTTTTCATCCAAAGAATCACATCTGCAAAGAGGTCATCGTAATTGGTTTGCCCAGCGCGAGTAGGGGAGCCCTTTGGATCTTTGTCCTGATTTCGCCAAACGCCGAATGGTGAGATGCCAAATTGCACCCAAGGTTTACTGGATTTGATGGTTTGATTAAGCGCAAAAATTAACTCATTTACATTCTGTCTTCGCCAGTCATCTTGGGTTTGCCCAGGCTTTTTGTATTTGTCGTAGGTGGCTTTGTCAGGAAATACCGTTTTGGCCACTCTATAAGGATAAAAATAATCGTCAAAGTGAATCGCGTCGATGTCGTAGTTGTCAACAACTTCCTTGATTACAGACATCAGATGCGCTTTTACCTCGGGTAATCCTGGGTTGTAATACCACTTTGTATCGTATTTGAGCATCCAGTTGCGATGGGCATTGAAGTCATGCGCTGGACTGAGCTCATCTGTTTTCAAGGTCATAGTCGCTCGGTAGGGATTGAGCCAGGCATGAAATTCCAATCCTCGTGCATGAGATTCGTTGATCATCCAGGTCAGTGGATTGTCACTGGTACCCGGCGCTTTTCCTTGCTTACCAGTCAGGTATTTTGACCAGGGAGCAAAGTTGCTCGGATAAAAGGCATCACCGGCAGTTCGGATCTGTACGATAACTGCATTGAAATTTAGCCCTTTGTAATAATCCAAAATGGCTAAGAAATCCCGTTTTTGCTTTTCGTAAGAATCAGTCCCGGAGATCGGCCAATCGATATTTGCCACAGTCGCAATCCAAACTCCGCGAAATTCTCTGGGCATCTCCGGCATTTGGTAATTCATCGGCTGGAGCGCCACGGGGACTTTAGGCACTACCATTTCTGGAGCGCTGCTGTTTCCTTTTGGACCTTGGGTGGAAGGGGCAGTAGGTCTTTTTGAAGGAGTTATTGGTTTTTTGGTTTTACAGGCAGAAAAAAGAAGTCCGAATACAAGGAGATAAGCGCAGTAATGGGTGATTCGTTTCATATAGGGACGATGCCAGCTCAAAGCTTGGGAATTGGTTTTAGGCCAAGGTCAGAAAGATTTTTACGAAGTTTTTCCATGAATTTGTCTCCCGGGTCAGTTTTTACAGTTCGGTAATCGGGATCTTCCTCTTTCCAAAGTGGGGTAGTTTGAAAGTTTTGATATTCATGATGCCCGATCACATAGTCAATTGGATAGTTCCGCTTGAGGTATCGAATCAGTTCTTCATTGGCTTTCAATTGAGCTTTTGTCAATGGATCATCTGCACCACCAATATTTTCAATTCCGATAGCCAAGTAATTCAAACCGATGGTATGACGGGCAAAGGTTCGATCTGGCAATAGACGGAAAATCGTGCCATCTCTGTCAATCAGGAATTGAGAAGACACATTTAAATTACTTGCACTGGTCAGGTCTGCTCTTCCTCCAATTGTCGGGGAATCGAACAGATCAAAAGTCACCTCGATGTTATCAATCGCAGTCCAATGGACTACAACCATTTGAGGATTGATACTGGCCTCTTTTTGATCCAAACCATGTCGTTCTTTTAAATACTGTAGGGAGAGCGCCTCCCGTTCGGCATTCCAAGTGATTGGTTTTTCAAAGATTCGGAAACTTGCTTTTGGACTGCAGCTCAATTGAACCAACAGTAAAATAAAAACTGGGCGAGAAAAAATTCCGATTTTAGATTTGTGCAAAGTCATAGGAGCAACAGGTTGAATATTGAAATAGCTAGTGATTATGTGGCTAATCTTTAGCTAAACTAGCCAGAATTTCACAAGGTAGCTTCCGGTTTTTCGCACTTTTTTGCAAGCAATTTTTAATTACTTCTATTTTTTGCATGTTCTTGCTGTTTTCAATAGCTTAACTGCTCAAAGCTTTTCCTTATGCTCAAAGAAGAAAGACATAAATACATTTTAGATCAAGTACATCTACATCATCGGGTCCTGTTGAATGATCTTTCCGAATCGCTGAATGTGTCCATCGATACCGTTAGGCGCGATGTCAAAGAACTCCATCAGGACAAAAAATTGAAAAAGGTCCATGGAGGAGCCACCTCTTTTGGGTTTATGACTTTCTCCAAAGATGATGGGAATATCTACCTCCAATCAAAGAAAATTCAAATTGCTGAAAAGACTGTTGGTCTGCTTTCTGAAGGACAGGTGATCTTGATGAGCGGCGGTACGACCAATATGGAAGTGGCGAAATCGATTCCCAAAAAGTTATCCCTGACGGTATTTACGCCTAGCCTTCATGTGGCGATGGTACTGCTTGAACATAAGGATGTGGAGGTGATTTTCTTGGGCGGAAAGTTACTTCATGAGGCCAAATTTGCTGTAGGAGGGACGGTGGTCAATATGCTGGCTCAGTTGCGAGTAGATATGTGCATTTTGGGCACTGGCTATTTAGATCCTGTTTATGGCTTGACGGAATTTGACTGGGAGGTAATTCAGGTGAAGCAGGCGATGATTCGTGCAGCGAAAAAAACGGTGATTCTCTCGGTTTCAGATAAACTTCATTCAGTCCAGAAGTACAAAACCTGCGATCTGACAGCGGTGCATACGCTGGTTACAGAATTGGATCCCAAAGACCCTTTATTGGATAGCTTCCGTCCTTATGAATTGAACTTGGTTTAAGCCTGGTTTTTAGAAATATTTATATTCGCAATTGCAGTAGGAGCTTTATTTCTTCGTTTTTAAGGCGGCATACAGAGATGCCCAATTCGCCCCCCCATGCCTCCTAGATAGATCACAGTTAACTTTTTTTTCTGCTTGCAGTTGAGAAAGCCGA
>JBDNIP010000237.1:0-30147 GCA_041688245.1 Algoriphagus sp. | reverse complement strand
GACTGACCCTTCCATAAGTAGGGCGAAGTCCGGTCACTCCATTTCGGCTGGAAGGACCAACGATAGAGCCTAAAGTTTCTGTACCAAGTGCAAAAGCCACTAATCCGGCAGAGGTAGCAGAACCAGAACCTGCAGAAGAACCGCTTGCACCTTGCGTAAGGTCCCATGGATTTTTTGTTTTCCCACCAAACCAAACATCCCCTCTAGCCAAAGCCCCGGAGACTAATTTGGCAATCAAAACAGCACCCTCGTCTTCCAGTTTTTGAACTACCGTAGCAGTATAATCTATCACTTGATCTTCATAAGGCTTTGATCCCCATGTCGTCCTATACTCTTTTACAGCCATCAAATCCTTGACACCATAGGGAATTCCATGAAGAATTCCTTTGTAATTCCCTGCTCCAATTTCTCGATCCGCCCGTTTTGCCTGAGCTAAAGCCATGCTATCCGTAAGGGTAACCACAGCAAGCAGCTGCCCATCATAGCGCTTGATTCGATCGATATAAAGTAGGGTGAGTTGCTCAGAGGTGATTTTTTGGTTTTTGAGTAGCGAAGCAAGTTTCGGAATTGAGTAAAAGGCAATATCCTGCAAATCTTCAGGAAGCTCCACTCCTTCCGGAATTACAAATTCTGGATTTTCTTTTCTTTCGGGAAATTGAAAACCCAACGGATGCGGATCAAACATCATTGCCGGGAAGGTCTCGTTTGCGGTCTTGTAGAGCCGAAGAGAATCGTATCCCAGCTTGTTTCCGACTAAATAGCCATACATAGTATCGGTCGCTTGATTCGAAAATTCCAGTCCGATTAGCTTTTGACTGGATCTGATGTCCTTTTTTGAAAAAGTGGACTCATTACTTTTACATGAAACTAGTAAAACAAAAACAAGTAAAAGTTGGAGAAAGCGGACTGTAAGGTTATTCATAAAAGGAATTGAGGGTGTTTACTAAAATCAATAGCACTTGAATTGCGATCAATATAACGCAACAGGATGGAAGAAAAAACTGATTTTATTCTACTTTATGGCTGCTTGTTTTATCTATACAAATTGCCCAATCCGAAACCCAAGAAGATTCAACTCCCAATGATTTGTATATTTAATGATTAATTTTTATTAAAACTTAATCCACTCAGCATATGAAAACGCAATACTATTTACTAGCTATTTCTTTTTTGGCGATGGTTTCTTGTACTTCTCAATCTTCCAGAGATCGAATAGAGTCAGGCGAATCTGTCATCGATGAACGTGATCTTAACGGTATTTCTCAAGTAAAAATTTCTGGGATCGTGAACCTTTACCTACGTCAGGGGGATAATGAATCGCTCCGGATTGAAGGAGACGAAAAAGCTATTTCATTGCTCGAAATCAATGAAAATGGAGATCTTTTAGAAATTGGATATAGGGATGAAGATGATGTTAAGAATATCTTTGAGAACTTTACTCCGGACATTTATTTGACTGTTTCTGATTTGCACAAGTTAAGTTTTGATGGAGTCGTAACTATTGAAAGCGAGAATACTATTCAAGTGGAAAATCTCATTATTACTGGTGATGGTATCGGAAAGATTGACTTGGAAATTGAAGCTAAGATGATCGATGCCAACTTCAATATGATGGGGAGTATTGTACTTCGGGGAAATGTAGAATCGATCAAACTATCCAATGAAGGAATGGGCAGAATCGATGCGTCAAAACTTATTTCCCAAAAAATGACCTTGAGTTCTTCAGGTATAGGGAAAATAGATGTGTTTTGTGAAGATGAATTATCGATCATTGTAAATGGCATAGGATCAGTGAATTATAGTGGTAATCCTAAAGTGATCAGAGAAGATGTAAATGGTATTGGTAAAGTGGGCAGGAATTAATTCGAAAGGCTAAAAACCAGTATATTAAGTAAAAAAATGAAGTATAGTATTGAATCCGCAGACCTCTTGGTTGAAGTCAATTCAATCGGTATGGAGCTATCTTCCATTCGATCCAAACATTCCAATCAAGAATACCTTTGGCAGGGAAATCCCGCTTTTTGGACTGGTCAAGCTCCAGTATTGTTTCCAATTATTGGAGCCTTGAAAAATGGGCAGCTCAATTATCAGGGTAAATTTTTTGAGCTTCCTAAGCATGGTTTGGTAAGGAATTCTGTGAAACCCAAACTCATCGAATCAGGTACCGATTTTCTCCGGTTTGGAATGGCTTGGGATGCAGAAACATTGGAAATTTATCCCTTCAAATTCAGCTTGGAAATAACATTTTTGTTGGACGGGAAAAGCCTCCAAATTCAGCATCGGATAACTAATTCTGCTGACGAAAGTATGTTGTACTCAATTGGCGGGCATCCAGCATTTAATTGTCCACTAAGGGCAAATGAAAACTATGAAGACTACTATTTGGAATTTGAAGAGGAAGAAACAGCTGCTACTTGGTTGATCGATCAAAGTGGGTTGATCAGTTTGGAGCAGAAGCCCATACTTGATCATACTAAAAATTTACCCCTTCACTCCCATCTGTTTGATTACGATGCCTTAATTTTTAAAAATCTGAAGTCTAGCAGCGTTAAGCTAGTCCATCAAACGAAGGGTCCTGTGCTTGCAGTTGATTTTGAAGATTTCAATTACCTCGGGATTTGGGCAAAGCCAGCCGCTCCTTTTGTTTGTATTGAGCCTTGGTTGGGGATTGCAGATTCGGTGGACAGCAGCCAAAATTTCGAAGAAAAGGAAGGGATTTTGAAATTGGCTTCCGGTCAATCAGATCAAAAAATCTATTCAATTAGTATTTTAGAATAGCCAATTCTGAAACATAAAACTACAATTTGCAAGCATATAAGTCGCCTTTCCAGATCACTACCGCATGATCTAATATCGCTGGGTTGATTCCAGCATTTGCCGATAATACACCTAATTGATTGCCTGTGCAGGAATAAACTGGAATAACCGAATTGCAGTTCGGGCAGCAGTTTCTCAAGACAAATACATCATTGCCCTCATAGGTTGTTTCTGAAATTGAATAGTATACTCCAAAATAAGAGTCGTTGAGCTCATTGGTCAGGGTATTTAACCATGGTAAATCTGCAACTGGGTCTATCTTACCGCAGATTAGCACAGGTTCTTCAGTTTCTTTGCAGCCGAAACTCACTGCAAGTACAAGAAGAAGTGGGATGGTTATTTTTTTCATGAATTTTTACATTGAGGATAACTTATAAGCTTCCGGGATTCTTCAAAATCAATCAGTAGTAAAATTGATTCTTGACTGCAAGAAACCTAAAGTACGGAAAATCAAGTATTTTCAATTGAACGACTTAATATATGATAAGCACTAGCATTGTCGGTGAGAATAAACTGATCCAAGTCTTCAAACTTGGATCTTTATCTTTTGTAACAAACTATTCTTCCTAATCCCGATTTGCTTTCATTCCCAATTGTAACCGTTCTGTTTGGGCTTTATTTCGCTTATTTTAAATCTCAAATCCCAATTTGATAACTTGTGTTTAAGTTAAATTATTGAACAAATAAGCCTAAAACTTTGTAATAAAGGTATGCTAAACTGGAACGACATTATCAAATTTGCCAACAATGGTAATCCTACTCCGCCTAATCGAGTAGAGAAAACTGAAAAGGAATGGAAAGAATTACTCAGCGTGGAGGCATTTTATGTGGCGAGGCAAAAAGGAACTGAGCGAGCGCACAGTTCTGAAATGTGTAGCCTTTTTGAACCTGGTAAATATGCCTGCATTTGCTGTAAGACTCCTTTATTTGATTCAAGTGAGAAGTTTGAAAGTGGTACTGGCTGGCCTTCCTTTACACAGCCCATTAAAGTAGAAAATGTGGGTTATCACAAAGATGTAAGCTTCGGTATGGTCAGAATCGAAGGACTCTGTAATATTTGCGATGCACATCTCGGGCATATATTCCCAGATGGACCAGCTCCAAGTGGATTGCGCTATTGCATGAATGCAGTTTCACTCGAAAAGATGGAAGATAAATAAGTAAAATCTAATCAAAATCCAATGGTTCAAGTCCTCAGACTTGAACCTTTTTTATTCTAAATTTCTTGGATTAAATTTGTGATCCTAATGAATTCAAGAAACGACCTCGACGCAATTCGGCTTAATTTTTCTTCAAGCGATTTACTTTTGCTCAATCTGGCACTCGCACTTATCATGTATGGCGTAGCATTGGACCTTCGCTTTCGGGACTTTGCTTATCTGGCTAAAAATCCAAAATCTTTTTTTTTGGGCCTATTTTCCCAGTTTACTTTACTTCCGTTTTTGACTTGGTGCCTAGTCCTATTGATGCAGCCCCCTCCTTCTGTGGCTTTGGGAATGTTCTTAGTCGCAGCATGTCCAGGAGGTAATGTATCTAATTTCCTGAGTAGTCTGGCAGGTGGAAATACTGCACTGTCAGTTAGTTTGACTGCATTTTCTACCAGTTGCTCGATTTTCATGACCCCATTTAACTTTGCACTTTGGGGAAGTTTCTATGTGCCGACCTCCAATCTGATTCGAGAAATTGGCCTCGACTACACAGATGTTTTCTTTACCGTAGCGCTTATACTTGGCTTGCCTTTGATTCTGGGTATTTTGACTCGTCAATATTTGCCAGACTTGGCTGAGCGCTTTGCAAAAATCCTAAAACCACTGAGCATTCTAATCTTTGGGGCATTCGTAATGATTGCATTTTTGGGAAATCTAGAACCTTTTCTGAAGTATATCGGAATAATTTTTCTTTGGGTGTTTGCTCATAATTTTGTTGCATTATCGGCTGGTTACCTGATAGGAAAGCTCTCAGGACTTCCTTTGGCTGATGTTAAGACTTTGACTCTTGAAACAGGAATCCAAAATTCAGGTTTGGGACTGGTTTTAATATTTACTTATTTTGATGGATTGGGCGGTATGGCTATCATTACTGCACTTTGGGGAATCTGGCATTTGATTTCAGGATTGACCATTGCAAGTCTTTGGAAATTAAAGGTCAGTCCATTAAATCCTGAATTGAGTAAATGATATACCTGTTAAATGCCTTTCTCCGATTAATGCTTAAAATCGCCCTATATGGCTTTTATAGAAAAATCATCGTCGAAGGAGAATCCAATATCCCCAAGAATTGTCCGATCATTCTGGTTGCAAACCATCAAAATGCATTGGTGGATGCGTTAGTTTTGGCCACTCACGTACGTCTCAAACCTTACTTTCTTACTCGCGCTTCTGTATTTAACAATCCTGTTGCCGCCAAATTTCTCGGCTGGTTCAGGATGCTTCCAGTATATCGCATACGCGATGGATTTTCTACTATTCAACACAATCAAAAAACATTTGATCAGACTTTTGAGGTACTTCGAGCGAATGGAACAATCATAATTTTTGCAGAAGGAAGTCATAGTTTGATTCGAAATCTTCGGCCTTTGAGTAAGGGTTATATCCGAATTGCCTTTGGTCTGAAAGAAAAATATCCTGAAAAAAATCCTGTCATTCTTCCGGTTGCATTGGATTACAGTGCACATCGACGATCTGGAAGTCAAGTTCGAATCACCTTTGATCGGCCAATCCCTGTTGATATGCCGGCTTCTAAATCAGGCAAACTGGCAAAAACAGTAGAATCTGCTCTCAGTAAGTTGGTAGTTACCATTCCAGGTATGGACTATGAAGCAAAGTTAAACTCCTTGACCGAACATGAAGTTGATCTCAGTTCTCGAGCTGCTGTAACTCTCTTTCTAAACGAAGGAATAGTCCTTAATCCGGTAAAACCGTCGAATGGATTAGCAAATAAGCTCATGAAGATCTTTCATCTTCCGCTTTTTATGTTTTGGAGTTGGAGAAGTCCAAAGGTTGAAGACAAAGTATTTGATGCTACTTTCAAGTTTTTAATCGGTTTTGTCTTCGCCCCGATTTGGTACTTGATTTTAATTTTACTGGCAGTTGGCACTCCCTTCGGATCCTGGGCAGTTTCTGTTTTACTCTTAGCTTGGATTACAGTTTGGTTCAATAAAAACTCACAAGAATAAGCTAGGCAAAACCAAATATTATTTGGGATATTTTTTAACTTTGTATTAAATATTTTAAACCCAAAATAACTGTCATGACTGAAGATTTTCTTCCCCTCAATGGTACTGACTATGTAGAACTTTATGTAGGCAACGCCAAGCAATCTGCTTTATACTATCAATACGCTTTCGGATACGAACTAATAGCCTATTCAGGACCAGAGACTGGAATTCGTGACCGTGCTTCCTATGTGTTGAAACAGGGAAAAATACGATTGGTTTTAACTTCTCCTATGCAGCCAGAAGGTCCAATTGC
This sequence comes from Algoriphagus sp., assembly GCA_041688245.1. Lineage (GTDB taxonomy): Bacteria > Bacteroidota > Bacteroidia > Cytophagales > Cyclobacteriaceae > Algoriphagus. Next base: position 23,860 of record JBDNIP010000237.1, on the reverse strand, counting down.
CGAACATATTCAGCTTCATGGTGATGGGGTGAAAGTATTGGCACTATGGGTAGACGATGCTGAGAAATCTTGGAAGGAGACTACTTCGAGAGGGGCGGTTTCAATCTCTGAACCAGAAGTCCTTAGTGACAAATTTGGGTCTGTTACAGTGTCTTCCATCAAAACTTATGGTGAAACGATTCACACTTTTATAGAGCGGAAAAATTATTCAGGAGTTTTCCTCCCAGGTTATGTACCTAGAAAGAGTGCGTTCACTCCTACTTCGATTGGGTTAGAATACATTGATCATTGTGTTGGAAATGTTGGGTTAGGAGAGATGGATCATTGGGTTGAATTCTATGAAAACGTCATGGGGTTCAAGCTATTGATCACATTCGATGATAAGGATATTTCCACCGAATATTCTGCGTTGATGTCCAAAGTGGTTTCCAATGGAAACGGTTATGTGAAATTCCCCATTAATGAGCCAGCCGAGGGAAAGAAAAAATCCCAAATCGAAGAATACTTAGATTTCTATAAAGGTCCTGGGGTGCAGCACATGGCAATTGCTACCGATGATATTATTCATACCGTAGGGGAATTGAGAAAAAGAGGTATGGAGTTTCTAGAAGTTCCCAGCTCGTATTACGATGATTTATTAGACCGTGTAGGTCAAATCGATGAAGATCTTCAGCCCTTGAAAGATTTGAATATCTTGGTAGATCGAGATGAGGAAGGTTACTTATTGCAAATATTCACCAAACCTATACAAGATAGACCAACCTTGTTTTTTGAAATTATCCAGCGAAAAGGTGCTAAGTCCTTTGGAAAGGGAAATTTTAAAGCACTTTTTGAAGCGATCGAACGCGAACAAGAATTGAGGGGCAACCTCTAAAATCAAGAAACCGGCTATGAGCCGGTTTTTTTATGCCTATTTCTTTAGAAAAGGGAAAATAACCGGATCATATTATAGCTGTGAAAGAATCAGTTATTACAGAAAGATGTGAGGTTCTCAACTAGCCCATATTTATTGAGTTCCACTCACTGCTGGTCATCTTTCATTCGAAGCTAGTAACATTCAACCGGTTCTGATAGCATAGCTCGCACTTAAATTGAACAGCGAAGTATTCAAATTCTTCTTATTTATGGTGCATCCATCAGCGCTTCCGAGCGGACTTATTTATATCAAAGCAAACAGTCCTGGCTACTCAAGAAAACAAAAAGGTGATAAATTTCAATTTTTCGATCAGTCAGATAAAAGGATATCTGATTCCAAAGAACTAGACAGAATCGCTGCATTGGTTATTCCTCCAGCTTGGAAGGAAGTTTGGATAAGTCCAAAATCCAATACCTATCTTCAGGCTACCGGTATCGATGAGAAGGATAGAAAGCAATATCGCTATCATGAGAATTGGTCTTCCCATTCTACCAAACTTAAATACAAACAGCTCCGCAGTTTTGGGCAGTTTCTCCCCAATTTGAGGAAGCGATACAAGCGTGATCTTGAGCAAGCGAATTGGTCAAAACAGAAAGTTTTGGCTTTGGCCGTAGCTGTTATGGATGAGCTATACATCCGGGTAGGCAATAGTCAATACACGGAAGCAAATAATACTTACGGTCTTACTACACTTAGAAGAAAGCACCTCGAGATTAACGGGAATGAGTTAGAATTAAATTACATAGGCAAAAGCGGCGTTTCCCAAAATTTAAAACTTACCAAAAAGAGATTGGTGAGGCTACTCAAAGCCTGTTCGCAGCTGCCAGGCTACGAGATTTTTAGATACAAGGAAAATGATTCTTGGTCTACACTGGATTCTTCTGATATAAATGAATATCTAAATCAAAATGCTGAAGACGATCATTATTTCACAGCAAAGTATTTTCGTACCTGGGGAGCAAATGGGCTTTGCGTAAAATTCCGGGAAAAAGCATTGGCTGAAGTTTCAGGGACTCGGAGAAAACCAGAAACAGAACTGATCCGAATGGTAGCAAATTTAATGGGCCATACCATTTCTATCTGTAAGAACCATTACTTGGACCCTGAGGTCGTCAATTATTGTTTGACTAATGATTGCGATTCTTTGGTAATTAGCGAAGAGTTGAGAAGTCAGGACTACAAGGTTGAAGAGAGAAAATTACTGACAATTCTTGAGAAGGTGAGTAAATAATAAAGATGATTGGCCTAGAGTGGCATGATCCTTTCACAAGAGAAATTAGTGATAATATGAATTTCCGTTGGTTTTAAGAGCTACTGAAAGTCCCAATTGAAATAGGTAGAAACCTAATTGCGCTCGAATTTTCCCAGATTCAAGTCCCTTTAATTTGCAAAAGCGCGGAAAAAAAAATCACCAGACTTGAATATTGACCCACTGTGGTTAAATAAATATGCATATCCGTATCATCGGAAGCAAAGCGCGGGATATTAAACTTATAATTAATAAATTATTGATTTGTAATAACCAAGTTATGCTTGTAACCAACTACTATGTCTTTCAGGAATACTTTATATACGACACCAAATTTCAAAAAAAGATAAATTCAACTCTCCTGTGGGATGACTTACGGAGAAAATTTGGTGTATAAAGCACGTGTGACCTTGGAAACTTTAGAAGGCCTAACTCTTCAATAATAAAGGAAGAACCTGTACTTTCTGGATAGAATTCGGAGCTAGTTAGATCAATTTGGCAATCAATAGTAGTGCACATTTCAAACAAGATCAACTTGACCACAATTTGCTTAGTAACGGAGTGTTCAAATCACTTAAGAAAGGATTTGATACTGAAGTAATCATCATCTCATCTCCTATCCAAACCTTGGGATTAAAGGTGGAGTCAAGCTCAAATAAAAAACTTGGGGATTCGATTTTTCATCAAACTAAAATGGGAGCAACAAGACATATGATTGACAAGAAAAAATTTGTTCCAAAGGATTTACCTAAGCTTTTAGCTCAAAGCTATATTCAATGGAATAAGCATGATCCTTGGAGAATGAGTGCAATTGTAGCCTACTATGCTGTGCTTTCGCTCCCAGCTTTATTAGTGATTGTGATCAACTCCGTAGGTGCAATTTGGGGTAGAGATATCGTCTCAGGAAGGTTAACCAGTCAAATTGCCTCGGCTTTAGGTACTGAAGCGGCAGAATATATTCAAGGAACTGTAGCGCAGACACAGGGAAGTGGCAATTCATTTATTGCGTCTGTAATAGGTATCGGCGTTTTGATCTTTGGTGCGACAGGGGTGTTCTTTCATTTAAAAATCTCAATGAATGAAATTTGGGAAATCAAGTTGACTAAGCAACTGTCCTTTAAGCGTGTGCTTTTAGATCGCCTGATCAGCTTTGGTTTTGTTTTGGTTTTGGGATTTCTCCTATTAATAAGCTTTCTGCTCACTGCTGTACTTTCTATTTTTAGTGATTTTATTTTATCCGCACTTCCCGTGTTTGTAATCTATATCACGTGGGCAATCGACTTCTTACTTTCATTTAGTGTCATCTCCACACTCTTTGCATTGATATTTATGTATTTGCCTGATGCTAGAATAAAATGGCGGACTGTATGGAGCGGTGCTGTTCTTACGGCATTCTTATTCGTTATAGCCAAGTTCTTGTTAGGTTATTACTTTTCAATAGCGGAGCCAGGCTCAACCTATGGAGCAGCCGGTTCGATCATTTTATTTCTGCTTTGGATTTCCTACTCCTGTCTTATTTTCTTCTTTGGGGCCAATTTCACCAAGGTATATTCAACTTACTACGGAGATGGAATTATTCCGTATGAGAATTTTTCGCGGGTAAGAAAAAGAGAGATTCTGGTAGGTATAAATGAAAAGCAATCCGGGAAAATTTCTCCGAAGGAATAGGTAAGCCACTCCACAAATAAAGATGCTATTTTTGCTTAGCGATTTGTCGTGGTTTATCACAATTGATCAACGGAGAATTCGTCAATGAAAAAGCCTTAACATATTGTCCTACCTTATAAAAATGCCTGAGAAACGCAGGTGATCGATTGCTTGACGCGGAGCTAACACTAAATCAAGGATTGGGAATCTAGAGAAGCCTAAAAGACTTCGCAGAATTATAAAAAATGGTTGAGGAATTCCGAGAAGTATAAAATGAGCATCAGACGAAATAAAAAAAGCCCGAATCTGATTCAGATTTGGGCTTTTTACTTCAGCTAATTTTTCATCTATAAAGACCTGAATGGATTTTCTTTAAAAAATCCGCATCAAACTTTACAATCTTTCGATCATACGTCATCAAGCCATTGGTCTCAATCTCTACATCAGTCGTCTGGGTATATACCGCTCCGGCGAGTCCCAGAGGAATTAACTTTTTGAGATCGACCATCAATTTCTCATATCGATTCTGAAGATCTTCCTTAGAGGTAAAGCTCTGATAGCCCCAATTATCCTTATTCAACCAAGTATGGCCTTCCACTGGCAGACCTAAACCACCAAATTCACCCAAAATCATCAACTTGGTTTTCCCGTAAATCGAAGGATCTGGCATCACCGGATCGGGATAATTATGCAGATCGAGCATATCGCCCACCACATCGGTTCCTTCCATTTCAAAATTTCCCCCACTAGCTGAGTTGATTAGTCGAGTGGGATCCAGCTTCTTGGTCAAGTTTACAATCTCAGTTGTTTTAAATTGGCCCCAAGCCTCATTAAAAGGAACCCAGGCAATAATTGAAGGGAAGAACTTAAACTCATTGATGATTTCGTACCATTCCGTCCTGAAGATTTCTTCACTTTCGGCTGTTCGCTCCTTGTACATTCCTTCTCGGATCACTCCGGGACGAACTTCCCATCGATTTCCCATATCTCCACTTGGCATATCTTGCCAGACGAGCATCCCAATTCTATCTGCATGGTAATACCAGCGAGCTGGTTCTACTTTCACATGCTTACGAATCATATTGAAGCCCAGCTCCTTAGTTTTGACGATGTCAAAAGCTAACCCTTCATCATTCGGAGCAGTGTATAAGCCATCAGGCCACCAACCTTGATCCAGTGGACCATATTGGAAAAGTACCTCGCCATTCAAAAACATCCGCTGGAAACCGTCTGAATCCTTGGCCATTCGGATATCTCGATATGCTGCATAGGAAGTGATTTCATCAATCACTTTTTTCCCCAGCAGCAAACTTACATTCACACCGTAAAGAAAAGGGCTGTCTGGAGACCATGCTTTGGGATCGGAAAGGATGATAATTTTGGAATCAGAAATTGAGCCAATGCTTGAATAAACTTCCTTTTCGCCATCTTTAATTACGATTTGTAAATTCATCCCATCGGTATTTCCGATAATCTCATGGGAGAATACAAGCGCAGACTTGTCCCAATCAGTCACAGCGTAAACTGATTTGAAATAGGTGTTCGGAACTGATTCTACCCAAACAGTTTGCCAGATTCCGGTCACTGGAGTGTACCAAATTCCTTTTGGGCTTTTGACTTGTTTGCCGCGAGGCTGAGGTCCTGAATCACTCGGATCCCAAACTCTCAATTTGATTTTCTGAGCTTTTCCTTTCGCTAAATATTGAGTGATGTCAAAGCTGAACGAATCAAATCCGCCACGATGAATTCCGGCATTCTGATCGTTCACCCAAACTTCTGCTTCCCAATCAACAGCCCCAAAATGAAGTAAAATCCGATTCTTTCCAGTAGTTAAATTTAGGTCAAAAGCATGCGCGTACCAGAGTTCGGAATCCGGTCCTACTGTCCTTTGAACTCCTGAAAGCAAGGATTCCACAGCAAATGGAACCGTTATTTTACCATCTTTTATCGCAGCAGGTTCTTGTCCTTTGGCAGCAATCGCATAGTCCCACTGGCCATTAAGGTTCTGCCAGTTTCCACGGACCAACTGAGGTCTGGGATATTCTTGATGCGGAGCCACAGCATCGACTTGATCGGTCCAACTGGTTTTTAAAATTGGGCCTTGGGCTACTGTCGCACCGCTGATTATCGTGAGAAAAAATAGACTTAATAGGTTTCGCATAGGAATTGGGTTGCTGTATAGTGTTAAAATTCTTTTTGACTTAGATTTTATATCCCCTATTTAAAATCGAACCAAAGTATCATCGAATAACCCTGATCTCCGTTATGAGAAACGCCATAGGCCTTTTGTCCTTTGGGCCCCATCTCTTCTGCCAGGTGGAATTTAGTGCCAATCGGAGGTATTTTAAATAGAAATGAAAGATCACTCTTTGGTAAAGCCGGCCTCACTCCTGCTGTCGAAAGTTCTGGGAATTCAGGTTTGAAAAGACCCAAATACAAACCCGGGGTTTCAGTCCTGATCTCGATTACTCCCTCTTCGGTAGTCAGTTCCAATGCATGAAAATTAGAATGAAATCCTTTAAACTCGGGGTAAATTAGATTTTCAAAACTATGACCTGTCATCGTATTATTGTATTTTTTTTCCCAAAGGCCAAATTCTGCTCCTTTCAATCGATTTTGCCAAACTCGGTAGGGTCCATTTCCAATCCACTTTGCAGCAATCACTTTGTCCTCAGGATAGGAAAATCCCATTCCTAAAATGTCTAGTGCCTTACCTCTGAAATTAGGGGCTGAAGATTCCATTTTTAGTCTCCCATCTTCATAGACCGTCCATGTGATAGTGCCGGGATAAGGTTTAAATGAAGAACCGATTTGAACGGAGCCATCTTTTAGCTGCTTCCAAGTAACTTCCGATACTGTGGTTTCGATACCTTCAAGCTCAGGTGTTTGTACCAAAGAGAATAGGTCCCTGTCCACTCGAACCAATTCAAGGTTTGCATATTTTTTTCCAAAAAAGAAGATCTTATTTCCCACAGCTACTTGTAGGTCTGTTGAGGTCTCTCGAACTACGATATTCGACTTTTCAGCAATTTCTTCATTTCTGAAATAATGTTTCACACCAAGATCTGGAGTTCGAATAGCTTTCGATTGAGTGTAAAGCTCCTCGCCATGAATCCCTATAGTCTTCAAAATCAAGATATCGCCCTGAGACCAACCCCTAGGAAGATTGAGTGAAATCTCTCGAGTTTCTCCGGGCTTTCCTTCCGGTAAGTTAAGTATGCCTTCAAAGCGCGTTTTCGGAGTCTTCCAGGCATCTAATGCTTCAACTTTCCATTCTAATTTACTTTGATCAAGGTTAGAGAAGAGGTACTTATTGGAGACTCTGATTTTTCCGTCAAAACTAGGGGTAAGGGTAAATGATTCAATTTGAATTGGGGACCAGATATTTTTGATGGTATAAAAACTCCCCTCCTTTTCTCGGTATGGACCAACAATCCCATCAGGAGCATGATTGCCGTCAGAATCGTATTTACCGCCCAGGTCTTTTCTCAGAATAGCCTCATCAGCAAAAACCCAAAGAAAACCACCGGCACCAAGTGGATTTGAGGTATAGCTTTCCCAGAAGTCTTCCAAACCGGCTCCTAGCCCACCATCATATAAGCCATGAAGCAGTTCGGTTGGCAAAAAGACATCCTGACCGTTACTCAATCGATTAATTCCGGCCTCGTATCGAGGATAGTGAAAGGTATCAAAACCGTTTCGCTGAAGCCAAGGATAAAGTATCGGTCGCTTTTGGATATCGTATTGATGAAATCCAGCTTCATTGGCAAAATCCCAACCTCCTTCATTGCCATGATCCCAAATTACCACCGAAGGATGATTCGCATCTTTTAGAACGGTTGCTTTAACTAATTTTGGTCCAATCGCTGCGTCGTAGGCATCTTGCCAACCTGTCACCTCATCCAAAACAAAGAGACCTATCGAGTCTGTTAGTTCCAGAAATCGTTCATCTGGTACATAGTGAGACATTCTGACAGCATTCATATTCATTTCTTTCATCAAGGAAATATCCTCTCGGTGATTTGCCTCCGATAAGGCTCGACCAGTCGTTGGATAGGAAGAATGCCGATTGACACCTTTAAATATGACTTTTACCCCATTGACATAAAAGCCGTCATTCTTTCTAAGTTCGACAGTTCGGAAACCGACACGTAATGTTTTTTGATAAAGAACTTTACCTTCCTGTACCAAAGTATATCGCAGGTCATAGAGATTTGGTGATTCAGGATTCCAGCTTTTGATACCGCTGATAGTATTATTCATCCAAACTGAATCAGATTCAATAGGCTGAGAAAAAATTGCCAATACATTTTCTGAGCCCTGTTCCATTACCTCCAATTGGATATTGGTATTCTTGGACACTTGATTCAATGTCAACAATGAGGTTAAACTTCCATCTGCCTTTGGATTAGTTGCAATTCGGGTAAAATGATGTTTTGGCAAAATCTCTAAGAACACTGGCCGAAAAATTCCACCAAAAATCCAAAAATCAGCTTCTCGTTCAGCTTTGATTACCGAGGTATTATTCGAATGCTTTTTGACTTGAACTTCAAGTAGATTCTGCTTCCCATAATTCAGAAAGCGTGATATATCATATGAAAATCTGTAAAATCCACCTTGATGCACAGCACCAACAACTTTACCATTCACTTTGACTTCAGTATCAGTCATGGCTCCATCAAACACCAATCGAATGACTTTCCCTTTCCAGTTGGACTCCCCATTGAAGCTATGCTTATAATACCCAATTTCTTTTCCTAGTACTCGAGCTGCTTCTCTATGATCATGGCCGTAGTTAAAAGTTCCAAATCCTTCCATTTCCCAATTTGAAGGAACTTTGATTTTTGACCATACTTGGCTACTTAGCCCATCAGAAACTTTGAAGTCCCACAAGACTGCTGAATCGTAATCTTTCCCGCTCAAGTACACCCGTTTATAGACATTATTTTCTTGAGCTATGGTATTTCTCCAAGAAAAAATGAAAATGAATGTGCCAAGCAGCACTGAAATAAAATTTAGCTTCATAAAGATTGGCCTGATTTATACTTACTTCTAAAGTAGATCAAAGTCTCTGGCATTAAAATAATTATGTGATGAAAAGATGACTTTGCGCATTTTTAACTGAGAATAAATAGAATTCATTTGAGAAGGTGGAAGGGCCTTTTTTAAAAATTATATATCTTAGAAGCGAACTGAAATTTTTATAAAAATGACTTCAATAGACCCTGCTATTCGTTCAAAAGCTGAATCTTGGCTAAATGGAAATATAGATGACCAGACTAAAACTGCAATTCGAAATTTGATTCAAGATAATCCAGCGGAATTGGCCGACTCTTTTTATCAAGATTTAGAATTTGGAACAGGTGGGCTTCGTGGCTTGATGGGGGTAGGTACTAATCGGATTAATGTGTACACCATTGGAATGGCAACACAGGGATTAGCAAATTATCTGCTGAAATGCTTTCCAAATGAACCCATCAAAGTGGCGATCACACACGATTCCCGGATCAACAATACGCTTTTTGCCACCACTACAGCGGATGTTTTGACTGCCAATGGCATCACGGTTTTGTATTTCAAAGAAATGAGACCTACACCAATGTTGTCTTTCGCTGTTCGTCATTTTGGTTGTAAGAGTGGTGTCATGATCACTGCTTCACACAATCCTAAAGAATACAACGGTTACAAAGCCTATTGGGAAGATGGGGCGCAAGTAGTCGCTCCCCATGACAAAAACATCATCACTGAAGTTCAAAAAATCACCTCCTTTGATAAGGTAAATTGGAAAAAGAATGACTCGCTTTTTCATTACATAGAAGAAGACTTTGACGCGATTTATTTAGATTTAGTTAAAGGCTTAAGTTTGTCTCCTGATTCGATTCAAGCTCAGAAGGATATACCTATTGTTTTCTCCCCGATTCATGGTGCATCTGGAAAAATGGTCCCTGCGGGCTTAAAGGCATTTGGATTTACTAATATTAATGTTGTAAAGGAGCAGGCTGAACCAGACGGTAATTTCCCAACAGTCATCTATCCAAACCCGGAGGAGGCAGAAGCATTGACACTTTCTGTTAAGCTTGGAAAAGAAGTGAATGCAGAACTTGTCTTGGCTTGCGATCCCGATGGAGATCGCTATGCCGCGGCTGTTCCCAATGGAAAAGGCGAATTCGAATTGCTCAATGGTAACCAAACCGGAACGCTTCTAACTTACTATTTATTAAGCAGATGGAAAGAATCCGGAAAGCTTAATGGTAAGCAATTTATGGTAAATACCATTGTCACTACAGAATTGATCGATGAGATCGCAAAGGGTTTTGGCGTGACTTGTTTCTCAGTATTGACAGGATTTAAAAATATTGCAGCGATCATTCTTGAACAGGAAGGAAAGAAAAAATTCATTGCCGGTGGAGAGGAATCCTACGGCTATTTGATAGGCGATTTCGTCCGTGATAAAGATGGAGTCTCAGCCTGTGCAATGGTGGCTGAGGTGATCGCATATTACAAGAGTCGAGGCAAAACTGTATTTGATGTGCTAGCAGAGATTTACTCGCAATTTGGCTTCTACAAGGAATCATTGATATCTGTGACCAAAAAGGGGAAAGACGGTGCTGAACAGATCCAGGCATTGATGAATGATTTCCGTGTCAACCCTCCTTCCGAAATGAATGGAGTGGCAGTGGATCGAATTGTGGACGTGAAGGAATCGACGGTCACTTATGTCAAGACAGGGAAGCAAGAAGTACTAGCCATGGATAAGTCTAATGTGATGCAGTTCTACCTGGTAGACGGAAGTAAAATCTCTGCTCGACCTTCAGGCACTGAGCCGAAAATCAAATATTATTTTTCTGTAAATAGCCCACTAGTTGATGTCAAAGACTACCGAAATAAGGAGGCTGAGTTAGCAGAAAAGCTTGAAGTATTGAAAAAATACTTTAGCTAAATTGAAAACAAAAAAGCAATGGATTTTAAATCGTTGCTTTTTTGTTTTTCGTTTTTATATGTAGCTGTAATTATGTCAGTAACAGACAAAAGGTAAATACTATATGGTAAACATTCGAAGGGCCTGTATTTTTCCCTATGGCTTTAGGGACGTCATAGGCTGGTCTCGCGTTGGTGGTTCTTTCTGTCCGTTAATCAAAGAAAATTAGGTTGCTGGTATAATTGCGGATAATCACATTAAGCTTTTTGCCATAACGTGTTTACAAAGAAATTCTCTGGATCGGTAAAGTTTTGAATATGCTTAAACCCTGATCTGTCTGCTAAATCTCGGATATCTTCTATGCTATATTTTTTACTCACTTCCATAAATATCGATTCAAAGGCTTCAAAATGTATGGCTTGACCTAATCGACGAACGTTTACAGTCTGTTTCTTTTTTGAGACCAAGTAACTTCGACATTCGCCACTGACCGGATCATAGGTAGGCCAATGGAGAAAATCATCACCATTAAAATCTGCCTCTAGCTCGCGATTAATTCGATGAAGCAGATTTAGATTAAAAGCCGCTGTGACGCCAGGGGAATCATGGTAAGCATTTAATATGGTCTGCGGATCTTTTTTCAGGTCAAGACCAATCAATACAAAGTCCTCATAAGAGGATCCTAATCGAAGGTGATCCAAGATCTCAAAAGCTTCCCGGAGTTGAAAATTACCGAGGTTTGCACCCATGAAAAGAATTAATGTTATTCTACCATTATCCCAGGCTTTTTCACGCAATGCAGTACGATAAGTATTTTCTATTGCGGTAACTGAAAGAGTTGGAAAATTACCTTCTAAATCGTCAGTTAGTTCTTCTAAAACTGTAGCAGAAAAATCAATAGGAAAGTAGCTGAATTCAGCTTGCTTCGACTCTAAATAACGAAGTAAAATCTTAGTTTTTTGACCATCTCCTGCTCCGAGTTCAACCAAATTAAAGGGAACACCGAGATCCAAAATCGGTTTAAGTATTTCCTCATGTTGTTGTTCTAATATTCCGAACTCTTTTCGAGTAAGGTAATATTCGGGCAATGCCATGATTTGCTGGAAGAGCTTATCGCCCTTGGCATCGTAGAAATATTTGGATGAAAGTGTTTTTGGATTGGAACTTAGGCCAAGAAGTACATCTTGAGCAAAACATCCGAAATCAGAGTTCTTTGCAGTCATAAATTAAATTGATTGTGCGAGGCGAATTCCCATGAACTGCCATCTAAAATGAGGGTTAAAAAAATTTCTATAAGTAGCTCTAGAATGATTGTGCGGCGTGGCTACCGATCCACCACGAAGTATCATCTGATTGATCATAAATTTTCCATTGTATTCCCCTAAAGCTCCTGAAGCTACCTGAAAGTTTGGATATGGTAAATAAGCTGAATTAGTCCATTCCCATCGACTACCCCATGAAAACTGGGAATTAGATGACTCCCACTCAAATTCGGTAGGTAATCGACAGCCTCTCCAATTGGCATAAGCCGAAGCTTCATAGTAGCATACATGAGCTACGGGAGCCGCTAGTGCTAAAGGCTTTCGGCCATTAAGTGTATAATAAGTCCAATCTCCATCAGATTTTTCCCAATATAGAGGAGCTTTGTTAGCTAAGGATTTTACCCAGGCCCAACCTTCATCATGCCAATACTTGGGGTCTTCGTAGCCACCAGCTTCGATAAACTCTAAATACTCTCCATTGGTGATAAGCGAATTTGAAATTTCAAAAGCTTCTAAAAATACCCGATGACGGCCTAACTCATTATCGAATGAAAAGCCTTTGCCCTGATGACCAATTTCATACACACCAGCTTCAATCTTGATCCATTTGATATCTTTTGTTTCCGCAACGGGATACTCATTTATATTCATTACCACTGGGTCCAAGGGATTATGCCAAAGGCTATATTTCAAATCCGTGACCAAAAGCTCTTGATGCTGCTGTTCATGATTTAATCCCAAAATGACCAAGTCTTCGATAATTGCTCCCTTCTCAAGGATCAGTCGCTCCATTGCCTCATTCACATAGTCTCTGTATTTAAAAACTTCCGAAACTGGCGGTCGGGACATCAACCCGCGTTGATTTCTTGCGGTCCGACTGCCTAATGTATTGTAATAAGAATTGAAGAGAAAGTTAAACTGGGGATGTTTGACCTCATAAGTGGGAAGATTTGGAATCAAAATGAATTGCTCAAAAAACCAAGTCGTATGTGCCAAATGCCATTTGGGTGGACTGACGAACTCTGAAGCTTGGATTCCAAAGTCTTCGGTTAAGAGGCTTTGACAGAGTTCAGTTGAATGATTTCTGGTCTCTTTGAAGAGATTTAAAATAGACATAAGTTAAAAATTTAGCTGCTGAAAGTTGAAAAACGCACGTTTATTCATTTCCAATATGTACTAAGGCGTCCCCCACATTGATAACCGGCAAATTATTCAATCCCAAAACAAAACCATCATTAGGTGACATCACGGATACTTTTATTTGTCCATAAGGATCTGAAATTTCAGCAAGAATCTGACCCTTTTTTACAGAATCTCCTAATTTTATGCTGGAGCTGAAAATCCCGGAGGCTTTAGCTCTCAACCAATTGCTTTCTTTCAGGAAAATAGTCGCTTGAGGCTCAGCACTAAAATCAATCATTCCCAGGCTTGCAAGAAATCGCTTAGTGCCAGCTACACCTTCTTCAATCGAATAGTCATCTAATCGCATAGATTCACCACCTTCAAAAACTAGAATTCTTTTTTTAGCCTTGAAAGCTGCTTTGCGGAAAGATTTATCAATGTATTTGGAATTGACGACATAATGAGTTCCAAAGGATTTGGCTAATTCCAATGCAACTTTATCAGTATAATCAACCCGAATTTGAGGATAGTTACTCAGCATCCGTCCTCCTGTATGAAAGTCAACACCATAGTCAATCTGAGGAATAATTTGTTCATTCAATATGAAAGCAATTCTTCCGGCCAACGAACCTTTTTTACTTCCCGGAAAACTCCTATTCAAATCTCTTCCGTCAGGAAAAGTCCGAGTGTTAGATAAAAATCCGTAGATGTTCACGAGAGGGATAAATATCAAGGTTCCTTTCAAGAGTTTCCAGCTTGCGTCCATTTCCTCCAAAAGCCGTTTGGCTGTCACGACTCCATTTATTTCATCTCCGTGAATTCCGCCACTGATAAGTACCACAGGTCCTTCTTCTTTGGCAGATCGGATAAAAATCGGAAGATCGATGAGGGTATGGGTAGGTAATTTGGCAATCGGAAGTTCAATATTCATCGACTGACCCTGACGGATTCGGATTCCATTGATCAGAATTTCTTTCATTAAATAATGTTATGGAAGTTTTCAAGATTTTCTATTGGTTAAAAATCTTGCTTATTTCGCGGTTTAAGAATTAACGCATGAAGATACTACAAAACATTTCGCTTAAAGGGTATAACACTTTTGGGATCGATAAAAATGCTAAATACTTTTCAGTTGCAAAGACTATGGATGAGCTTAGAGAACTCTTGGTTTGGGCAAAAGCTGAGGCTATTGAGGTTTTTATTCTAGGCGGTGGAAGTAATATCTTACTGACTCAGGACCTTAACCTCCTTGTTATTAAGAATGAGTTAACGGGAATTCAGGTAATATCCGAAAATGAGGAAACAATCCTGCTAGAGGTTGGAGCAGGTGTGATTTGGCATGACTTGGTGAATTACTCGATTGAGCATAATTGGGGAGGCTTTGAAAATCTCTCTTTAATTCCTGGTACGGTTGGTGCCTCACCTATGCAGAATATTGGTGCCTATGGCGTTGAGATCAAAGAAGTATTTGAGAGCTTGACTGCCTTGGATCGAGTTGATTTAAGCGTACAAATTTTCGATGCCAAAGCTTGCAAGTTTGGCTACCGAGAAAGCGCATTCAAGCATGAGTTGAAGAATAAGCTAGTGATCTGCTCAGTTACGTTTCGCCTTCAGAAAAAACCCGAGTTCAAGATAAGTTATGGGGCAATCCAAGAAACGCTTGCTGAACGAGGAATAAAAGAATTAAGCCTAAAAGTAATTTCAGATGCTGTAATTTCTATACGAAAATCTAAACTTCCTGATCCAAAGGTGATTGGAAATGCTGGGTCATTCTTTAAAAATCCTACTATTTCTTGCGCAGAATACGGGAAATTGAAAGAAAAATACCCTTCGATTCCTGGGTATGAGAACGAGTTAGGGGTAAAAGTTCCGGCCGCATGGCTCATCGAACATACAGGCTGGAAAGGAAAACGAATTGGAGAAGTTGGTGTCCACCAGAATCAGCCTCTGGTATTAGTCAATTACGGAAGCGGTGAAGGTGAAGAAATTGTAAAACTTTCGAAAGCAATTCAACAGTCCATAGCCGAGAAGTTTGGTATAGAATTAAGTCTGGAAGTAAATTTTCTCTAGATTAAAATGTCATGTGACTCGATCGACTTTGAATATTGCTCAGCCTCTACCCCAAACTTTCTTAGAAAATCAACCCCTTCATCACTGCCTATACCTTTGTATTTGGCATAGGAATAGAGAAAAATCACTTTTGTAATTCCCATAGAAAATATGATTCTAGCACAGGCAAGGCATGGCGAAAGTGTCACATAAAGGGTAGAACCATCTACAGAAGTATTATTCTTCACCGCATACAGGATTGCATTCTGCTCGGCGTGTAAAGCTAATGAGCAACTTCCCTTACTGTCCACAGCACACCCGGTGATGGGAAACTCAATATCGCAATTGTGCGTGCCCGCCGGAGGTCCATTATAGCCAATGGAGATAATGCGTGTTTCCTTGGTTAGTACAGCTCCAACATGTTTTTTGATGCAATGTGATCTTTTGGCAAGACTAACTGCCAACTCCATAAAAATATCATCAAAGTCTGGTCTAGTCATTTTTTCTAATTCTTACTCCAAAAGTAGGGTTTGAAACTGAAGAAATATGTACGAGATGGCACTTGTTTTTTCTTTTTATTGTAAATTTTAACTTTACTGAATAATTAATCGTTTTCCAACAAAACGAATAAAAATGCAAAAATCATTAAAGTTTACACTTCTCTTTCCGCTATTCATCTTCACATTACTTACCTCTTGTGCATCCATTGATGTGTTCAAAGAAAATGTAGAGTTGAAAATAAAGAAGCCATACCAGTCATTTGTTATAATTAATCAAGAAGTGGGAATGAGGGGTTTTTCTTCCCAGTTTATTGATGCTCAAGTTCAGATTCAATTACAAGAGGCACTAGAGGCTCAAGGGTTAACTTATGATAAAAGTCAACCCGATTTGGTCATCAGATATACTTCTAATGAAGATCCTCGAAAAAGAGAAATTACAAATAATTATAACCAGTCCCCATTTTGGGGTTATCGTGTTTGGGATCCATGGATGTATAATTCAAACTTTAACAATAACTCGATGAGAACCTCCACTAATAGCTACGAATTGGTGCAAGTGATTGTGGACTTCATTGATCCAAAAGAAGATAAATTTTTGATGACTCTGACAGGTGTCACTGAAGTGTCTAGCCCAAAATCAAAAGACAAGAAAGTTTTTAGAATAACTGATAAAATCATTGAACAATTTATATCCGAAATAACAATCCTTCAAGACTAGCTAAATTTCAAAATGGACTCAAGAATTCAATCTTTAAAAGAATTTTACCCCTATTATTTATCAGAACATCAAAATACGATTAGTCGAAAGTTACACTTTATAGGTACTGGGCTGCTTTTTATCATTGTCTTTACAGCAATTTATTCTGGAAATTATTTCTTGTTGGGTACGATCCCATTCGTAGGATACGGTTTTGCTTGGATTGGTCATTTCTTTTTTGAAAAAAACAAACCTGCAACTTTTAAGTATCCAATGTATAGTCTGGCTTCAGATTTTCTACTGTTTTACGACCTATTAACAGGAAAAGAAAAGTTTAATACAAGTAATTGATAAAGCTATTGTATTTTCCGATTAAACTTGGCATCAATTTTGTGTGCATGTTTTTATATGATACTATCGTATCATTATTAATGTATTTTAAAATATCTTTTTTGAATTTGATGTTAAAAATTGTACTTATCGATGATGATCCAATCAGCATCTTCATGGCTGAAGAACTCATATCTAAAAATGTGAAAGAGCCTTGTCAATTCTTCAAGTATCAAAGTGCAAAGGATGCATTGAAAGAAATTCACTCAATTAGACCCAACTACCTTTTTTTAGATTTGAATATGCCCGAGATGACAGGCTGGGATTTTTTAGACAACTACAACAGTGAAAATGTTTATACCAAAATTTATATTCTCAGTAGCTCAGTTGATGAAAGGGACATGTCAAAAGCAAACAGTTATCCTACAGTGAAAGACTACCTATCTAAACCACTTATAAAAAGCTACGTTGAATTAATCTTTAGTTAACCATACAATTAAATTTTTTGATTAATTTTTATTTTTTCCAAACCCTTGTTTGAGATATTAGTTATAAACTTGACTAAAAAATTACACGAAATGGCGACTCCAAATCCTGCATTAATAGCAGCAATTGAAAAAACAATATTTAAGCTCAAAAGTGGTTCTCCCTATCAATGGGGTCACATGGGCTCATGTAATTGCGGTAATTTGGCCCAAGAATTAACTAAACTAGAAAAAGGTGAAATCCATAGTTATGCGATGCAAAGACATGGTGATTGGAATGAGCAATTAATTGATTACTGCCCTACAAGCGGATATCCAATGGATTTAATGATCAGCAAAATGTTGGATTTTGGTCTGTCTATAAGCGATCTAGGACACTTAGAGCGATTGTCAGATCCAGTTGTACTGTCAGAAATCGATGTTAAAAAGAGAAATTCATTAACGAAAAATAGAAAAGATGATGTAATTTTTTACATGAGCACATGGGCTAATCTCTTAAGGAAGAATTGGCTAATAGAAAACGATAAACTAAAAGTACAAAAACTAGCTACTGTACTTCTGTAGAAAAAATGTGACTATCCGGTATTATGCCGGTAACTTAATTTTCTGTATCTAACTGGCTAGAAGACTAGTTAAGTCGCTATAGTGATCGAGAGCAGTACCTGCAATGCTGGTGTCTACCATATATTAAGCTGCTTTTGTCTTTTATTACTGCAACTGCGAATATATACATGTATATAAATATTCTGATTAGACTCATACAGGATATTAAACCATTAAAAATGAGGGAGTGACATAATAAAATTTTAACTTAGTTAACATTTACGAGGGTAATAATCATAATATTAAAGATGAGTATGCTAAAATAAATTAATAATTTTCTCTTAGCTACTTATAAAATTAGATTGCGTTAGGCTGAGATATGCAGTTATCAAAAAATAAATTGAAAACACTTTAAAATATTTTTTTTGATAAATCCAATTGAACATTTTATCTTTGGAAAGACAAAAATCTGATAGTTAAAACATGATATTACTCGATATTTTCAATTCACCCATAGCGCCAGGTGCGCAAACATTTATTTTAATACTATGTATCATCATTGGTCTTGGTGCAGGTATTTCACTTGTTGATGCAAGAAGTACATTCAAAAGCAAAAAATCCGATCACTAAAACTTTTATAAAAAATTTAAGGGAGTTTTGCTCTCTTTTTTTATGACCAAAAGTCAGATTTTAAGCTTGAATTTAGCGCAGAATTCAAATTTTCCTCAGCTAATTGACTAAGGTTTTTTGAGCAAAAATCTAAATCAGGTAAACTTATAACTAGATCAAACCCATCCGTAATTCCCTCTTTGCCCGAAGTAATCAATGCAACTTTCCTCCCTTGTTTTTTTGCTCGAAGCAATAGTTCATAAGATGCTTTGCCTGCCTTTGATTGTGAATCGTATCGACCTTCGCCTGTGATCACTAATTCAGCCCACGACAGCTTAGAATCTAAATCGATTTGATCAAAAAAGTAAGATGACCCAATTTCAAGCTCAGTTGAAAAAAATGCGCTTAACCCTGCGGCAACCCCACCTGCAGCGCCGTATCCTTCTTTATCGACAAAGGTTTTTTTAGATTTCTTATAGATCATTTTTATCAGTTGATATAATCTATTTTCATATTCAGAGAATTCCTTCTGCAAAACACCTTTCTGAGGACCAAAAACAGGAATAGCTCCAGTATTTCCGAAAAGTTGATTTTTAACATCACAAAGACAGACAAAGTTGACTTGGGGTATCCTTGGGGTTCGCTGGATATGCTTAATCCTCTTTAAATAATCAGGTGAAAAAAGAGTTAAAGTCCTCCCTTTGTCATCCAAAAATTCAAGTCCTATTGCGGCCAAGATTCCAATTCCCAAGTCTATTGTGGCACTTCCTCCTAAACCCAGTACAATTTCTTTTGCGCCAAGCGCTAAAGCTTCTTGTATTATAATACCCGTTCCATAGGTAGAAGCCAATCTTGGATTTAAATCTTCGCCTGCTAATGCACCAAGACCCGAGACAGCAGAGATATCAATATAAGCTTTAAAGGAACTGCTATCCCATCCAAAGTAACTAGAAACCGGAAGTCCATAAACATTTAAAGACCAACAGGCTATATACTTTAGATTTAGTGTATTTGTTAATAATTGACAGGTACCATCTCCCCCATCTGCTATGGGATAGATTTGGGTTTCTACTGTACCAAAGTTTGAATGGATAAATGCTGAAATAATTTCACCAGCTTTTTGAGCACTCATTGTGCCTTTAAATGCATTTGGAGAAATAAGAATCCTCATAATTGTTAAGCTTTCATCCGGTGGAAATAATCTTTTGCAGCTATTCGTACTTTTGGAGCTAAATAAATTGTGGACACCATAGTTGGAATAGCCATCACAGCATACGTTCCATCTACTAGACTTACTACTACGTCTAGCGAAGCTACCGCGCCGACAACAATTGTCATCAGATAGAAATAATTATAGAAATCAGCTTTATCTGCGCCAAAAAGGTAGTTAAAACACTTGTGACCATAATAGGAATAAGTGAACATTGTAGAAAGTGCAAACACTAATACTGCAATCATCAATAAGTATCTACCCACAACTGGCAGCGCGAGATCGAAAGCGGCTAAGGTCAATTGAACGCCATCAGACTCTTCGGTTTGCCATACTCCTGTAAGTAAAATAACCAAGGCGGTCAGAGTACAAACTATAATGGTGTCAATAAAAGGTCCAAGCATCGCAATTAAGCCTTCACGGATAGGTTCGGAATTCTTTGATGCACCATGTACCATTGGAGCTGTTCCAATTCCAGCCTCATTAGAAAAAGCGGCTCTCCGTGCTCCAATTATAATTACAGCTCCCACTGCCCCGCCAGCGGCGGCCTCTCCTGAGAATGCGTCTGAAACAATTAACAGTAGCATTTCAGGGACTTCGCCAATGTATTTATATACAATGATCATCACCGTGATGAAGTACATCCCTACCATGAATGGAACTAACTTAGAAGCCACATTGGCTATCCGAGTAATACCTCCCAAGATAACGACAGCTACCACTACCATCATGCTAATGCCTACGATCCATTTTGTCGAGTCACCATAGTCCAGGCCTGCTGGTTCTAGAATTACCGTCCGAAGTACTGCAGTTAATTGATTGGCTTGGAAAATTGCAAGTAAGCCCATGATACCAGCAATACAGAAAATATAGGAGAGAAACTTCCACTTCTTTCCCATTCCTTCTTCTATTACATACATTGGACCTCCCTGTACAACTCCTGCTGAGTCTTTACCTCGAAACATGATGGCAAGGCTACAGGTATAAAATTTGGTAGCCATTCCCACAAATGCGGAAACCCACATCCAGAAAATAGCCCCAGGCCCACCCATTGTAATTGCTATAGCTACTCCACTGATATTTCCTAAGCCAACTGTTGCAGCAATAGCTGAGGAGAGTGCTTGAATAGAGGTAATCTGTCCAGGTACGCTGCTATCATCATACTTTCCCCTCAAAAGACTGACTGCGTGCCCCATCTTAGTAAAAGGAACAAATCGGGAATGAAAAAGTAAAATACTTCCTCCACCCATCAATAAAATCAACATTGGTGTTCCCCAAATCCAATTGGCAAATCCAATAATTACATCACCCATTCAACAGTATAAGTTTATTCTTAAAATATTCAGTTTTACTATTCTTTTCACCTAGAATAAGCAGGCACATTAGGATTATTTTAGTCAATATCAAAAAAAGAATTTACTTAAATCCAGATGAATCTGGGCTTTGTGTCGGTAGTAAAATGTTACCATGTGACTTTTGGAGACCGATAAAAACCGATCTTATTCATTTCCCAGCGTTTACCCTGAATGGCAACTCTGGATTGGAAGCTTTCCCATGATCTTTGAGTTGGTGAAGACCAAGCTACCTCAGCAATAGCAACTAACCTTGGAAAGGCCATGTACTCAATATCCTCCCGATTGACGACTGTCTCAGTCCATAAAGGTGCCTCAACCCCCAAAATATCAAGTTTATTAATTCCTTCGGTGTAGGTAGCCGGATCCCAGTTATAGGCGTCATCTAGCTCAATATACGCAGCCCAGTGAAGGCCTATTCTAGTTGTTGAATCATATTGCATATCAAGATAAGTTCTTTTTGCAGGTGACATTAGAATCTGGTTTCCCTGCGCTTTGGTAAGGCGAGCATTCTCTTCTTCAGCCCAAAACTGGGAAATAGTGCCTGGTCTAAGTTTTCCTGTCGCAATTTCATCCCAGCCCATACTTATTTTTCCATAGTTCAAAACTATATCTTGAACTCGCTCTACAAAATAGATGTAGTCAGGTTTTTCGGTAACTAGAGATTCATCACCACCGATATGGATATAAGGGCCGGGAGTGATTTCTGAAAGCTCTCTTATGACGTCTTCCACAAACTGGTAAGTCTTCTCTTTATTGGTTGCAAGTGTGCTGAATCCCACCTCAATACCAGTGTAAAGCTCGGCAGCAGCCGGATTCTTATCCAAAATATCAAAATCGATGTTTCCTTTAACCAAAGTGGAATTGTCACCGTCGGGCAGATTCACTCCTGGGTTAAGCTCACCATAAGCGGCTAAAGCTGCATTCGTATGTCCAGGCATGTCGATCTCCGGGACAATTGTAATAAACTGACTTGCGGCATACGCTACAATATCCTTATATTCTTCCTGCGTGTAGAATCCTCCTTTTCCCCCACCAACTTGGGTACTCCCACCGATCACCGTCAATTGTGGCCAAGATTTTATTTCAATCCGCCAGCCTTGATCATCTGTCAAATGAAGATGTAAATAATTGAATTTGAACTTAGCCATTTGATTGATGTAGTGCTTTACATCGGTGGTTGAAATAAAGTGTCTCGCAACATCAAGCATCGCTCCTCGATAGCTGAATTCAGGCTTATCTATAATGTTTCCTGTTGGAATCGTCCAATCTCTTGTGATTAGAGTAGCACTTTCTATAGCTGTTGGAAATAATTGCATCAAGGTCTGAGTACCGTAAAATATACCGGCAGCAGAAGTAGATGTAATGCGTGCTTCGTTGTCAGAAATAGTTAATTCATAGGCTTCGGAAGCGTCTCCAGAAATAAGTTCTAACACAATCATTCCATCAGAAGTTCCTACAGGAGCATCAAATCCGGTTGCAGGACGAATTCGATTTGCCAGATAGTCTCCAACTGATTTTAATCCTTGATTAGTTCCGATCAATTGAATTGAAAGGTCCGCACCTAGCACAAGGCTTCCGTCTCCTACTGATATAGTCAGGGGAATCGGAATTAGTCCTGATTCCTCCATCGAGGGACCATTGGTAGCACAAGAACTTACCAAAAAGAATGAAGCAAGGCTAAGTGCACAAATAAGTTTTTTCATGTCTGCAAAGAATTTTGACAAACTTAATTCAATTTTCTATAAGACTTTTTGAATCAATTGTATTTTTGGCTTAATAAAATTGACAGTATTCGCAGCTTTAGCTTTCAAATTTCACCATTTAAAAAGTTTTTAATACATTTTTACAACTCATGCACTTTCGATAAAAGGTTTTTAATAAATTCAAGAAGTAATTTTTAATCAGGCTTTTAACATTATTGAAGAGCCAATTCGAAATCGAATCCAAAATCTATGAAAATGAACGAAACTACGTCATCCAACTCTAGAAGAACATTTCTTAAAGGATCTGCTCTTGCCACCGCAGGATTTTACATTGTACCGCGCCACGTGCTGGGTGGAACTGGATTTATTGCTCCCAGTGATAAACTTCGGGTAGCGAGTATAGGAGCTGGTGGTATGAGATTCAATGATATTAGTGGGGTATTCAATAGTGGTAAAGCTGACATTGTAGCACTTTGTGACGTTGATGAAACTCGTGCAAAGCGTAGTGTTGATTTGTATCCTAAAGCTCCTTATTACAAAGACTTCAGAGTGATGCTGGAGAAGGAAGGGAAAAATATCGATGCCGTCACAGTATCTACTCCTGATCATCAACATGCGGTAGCAGCTATGATGGCTATGAAAATGGGTAAACATGTGTATGTACAAAAGCCACTCTCTCATGACATATATGAGGCCAGAATGCTCACCAAAGCGGCTGAGAAATATAAAGTGGTCACTCAGATGGGTAATCAAGGGTCTTCAGGAGAGGGAGTTCGAAAAATGGTAGAGTGGTATGAAGCTGATCTAATTGGAGAGGCGACAAAAGTATATTCCTGGACTAATCGACCTGTCTGGCCACAAGGCATCGAATGGCCGACGGAGCCAATGACACCACCGTCTGATTTGGATTGGGATCTTTGGCTGGGTACAGCACCTAAAAAAAACTATGTGGGAAATCTAGTTCCTTTTAACTGGCGTGGCTGGTGGGATTACGGTACTGGCGCGTTAGGAGATATGGCCTGTCATATTATGGAGCCACCTTTCAGAGTACTTGGATTAGGGTATCCTAAATCTGCAGAATGTTCAGTAGGATCGGTTTATATTGGAGAATTTAGCAGGGGATATTTCTCCGAAAGCTGTCCTCCCTCCTCTCATATTACGCTACGTTTTGATCGGCCAGGAAAAGAGGATTTGGAATTTCATTGGATGGATGGTGGGATTCAGCCAACTCGACCTGAGGAACTTGAGCCAAATGAGCAGATGG
>JBDNIP010000236.1:0-12078 GCA_041688245.1 Algoriphagus sp. | reverse complement strand
GAGTGGCAAGTGCTTCTGCCCAATATAAGGCAAGATAATAGTGGCCTCCACGATTGTCCAGTTTTCCGACAACTCGAGCTGGAGATTTATCATTCTCTAACCACTTCCCGGTGGCAGAATCCAATGTTTCCGCCAATAAGAGGGCTTTGTCATTAGAAAAAGTCTGTCCCAAATGTTCTAGAGAAACTGCCAATGCGAGAAATTCTCCCAAAGAATCCCATCTCAAATGGCCTTCTGCTACAAATTGCTCCACATGCTTAGGAGCAGATCCACCAGCTCCGGTTTCAAATAAGCCTCCACCATCCATCAAAGGGACTATTGAAAGCATTTTCGCACTCGTACCTACTTCCAAAATCGGGAATAAATCAGTAAGATAATCTCTTAACACATTTCCTGTCACAGAGATGGTATCTAACCCTACTTTGATCCTCGACAAGGAAAAATTGGTTGCCTCCAAGGGCGATAAAATGTGGATCTCCAGCCCGCTAGTCTCATGGTCTAATAAATACGTCTTTACTTTTTTGATTAATTCTGTATCATGAGCCCGCTCTGGATCTAACCAAAAAACTGCAGGAATTTCTGAAAGTCTTACCCGGGTTACCGCAAGTTTCACCCAATCTTGTATTGCAGCGTCTTTTGTCTGGCACATTCTCCAGATGTCACCAGCTTGTACAGTATGACTGAGCAATACCCGTCCGTCTTCCCCCAATACTTCTACTATTCCATCTACAGCTATTTCGAATGTTTTGTCATGGGAGCCATATTCTTCAGCTTTTTGAGCCATCAGACCCACGTTAGGTACAGTTCCCATTGTAGTTGGATCAAATGCTCCATGTACTTTACAGAAATCAATCGTGGCCTGATAAACTCCCGCATAAGAACGATCGGGAACTACTGCCAAAGTATCTTGAAGCTCTCCTGCTTTATTCCACATCTGTCCTGAAGTTCGGATCATCGCAGGCATTGATGCATCTATAATCACATCGCTTGGAACGTGGAGATTGGTAATCCCCTTATTGGAATTCACCATGGCCAATTCAGGCCCGTCTTCATAGCAAGTCTCAATATCTGCCAAGATCCCCCTTCTGATATCAGCGGGTAATCGATCAATGGATCCTAATAAATCTCCAAGACCATTATTTACATCAACACCCAGCTGATTTAAGGTTATTCCATGCTTTGCGAATATTGGCTGAAAGAAAACTCGAACAGCATGTCCAAAAATAATCGGGTCGGACACCTTCATCATCGTGGCTTTAAGATGTAGAGAAAATAAGATCCCTTGTGCTTTGGCGTCATCTTTCGTTTGTTTTAAGAATGTTTTCAATTCCGACACACTCAATGTTGCAGCATCAATAATTTCCCCTGGAAGGAGTTTGAGCCCAGCCTTTAAGATTGTCTTGGATCGATCTTCGCCCATCAAAACAATATTTACAGCCATTTCCTTTACAGCAACATGTGATTTTTCAGTCCCATAAAAGTCTCCCCTACTCATACTTTTAACATGAGTTTTCGATTCAGAAGACCATTTTCCCATAGTATGCGGATGTTTTCTTGCATATGCCTTTACAGCCAAAGGTGCTCTTCGGTCAGAATTTCCTTCTCTAAGAACCGGATTTACGGCAGATCCTTTAATCTTATCATAAATTACTTTTGTTGCCTTCTCATTTTGATCCCTCGGCTCCTCAGTGTAATCTGGAACGGCATAGCCTAGTGTTTGCAATTCTTTGATCGCAGCTTTCAACTGAGGTACAGAGGCAGAAATGTTTGGAAGCTTAATGATGTTGGCTTCTGGTGTGGTGGCTATTTCACCAAGTTCAGACAGCGAATCGGCAACCTGTTGTTCAGGCTTTAAATAAGTTGCGAAATTTGCCAAAATTCTTCCGGATAGAGAAATATCTCTTGTTTCTACGTGCACACCAGCTGAACTGGTAAATGCCTGAACGATTGGCAAAAAAGAATACGTTGCGAGAGCCGGAGCTTCATCAGTTAACGTATAGAGAATTTTTGGAGTTTGATTACTCATAATTTTATTAATTCTAAAAAGGACTGAAGTCTCATTGAACAGTTTTCACCGGATTCTAATCTTGATTTGTTAAGATCATTTGTCGGCTCATTCAATAAAACAGAAAATTTCGACCTAAAATACGGAAAATATTACAGCTTCAAATTTCAAAGTTTGTGGGAGGTAATGAGGATTATAAAATTTTTCGTGCATCGCTAAAATTACACAAGTTCCCTAATTTTCTGAGTATGTCTAGCCGAATGGTTTTGTCCTATTCAAAAAATAATCTCAAGAATTGATCTAGCTTAAACCCCTCGACAAAGTAGGGGTCAAGCAAATAAAAAATCAACTGTGAAAAATCAAAATTTATTGATTTACACTCTACGTTATTCTTATTGAATAGGACTGTAAGTCATCAATTCATTCTTTTCAGTGCACTGCCTTTAGATTTGTAAATGGTTGAGCTTTTACTGACAACTACTTGGATAGAACTACTTTAATATAAGATTTTGAAATTTCATGGAAACATCAAGTATCACTGAAATTTTTCACGGTTTCATTCCGATCCCGTCGCCTTTGCAGCTAATAGCAACACTGCCGTACCAAACGATTATTCCCTGACGAGTTTGCTCCTCAGCAGAGCTTGCCTGCGCTTCATCATGGTACTGTAAGCTGGAATAATCTGATCGGAAAATAAAAGTGTCAACCATTTTCAGGAAGCGTCCGTGTTTACCATTTATTATTCACTTTTTGCCTTTTGCTGGTGCAATTGCGGATGATCACAAAAATCATTTATAGAATCCTGAAAGAATCAGAATCCATCCAAACCGGAAATCTTTTTCGGTAAGCGTCAAGATCATGCGCTTCTAATTTGACAAC
The DNA here is from genome assembly GCA_041688245.1 of Algoriphagus sp. GTDB lineage: Bacteria > Bacteroidota > Bacteroidia > Cytophagales > Cyclobacteriaceae > Algoriphagus. The sequence continues at coordinate 9,194 of JBDNIP010000236.1, read as the reverse complement.
TTTTATGATTTCCATTTCAGCTAGATCAAAAATTTTGCTCCCCTTAAAATCGTAGACTGCTGAGTGACCAGTGTAGCTTATTCCATTCCCATCATTTCCGATCCGATTTACTCCTAGGGAGTAACTAACATTTTCAATAGCGCGAGCAGGCAAAAGAGCATCCCAAGCAGAAATTCTAACTTCTGGCCAAGAGGCTACATAAAAAATCAAATCGTACGCCATTTCGTTTTCAAGAGCTTGATTTCTTGACCAAACTGGAAATCGTAAATCGTAGCAGATTTGAGGGCAAATTTTCCAGCCTTTCAACTCAAAAATCGGAAGTTTTTCTCCTGCTGAATAAATCTGTTCCTCCTTAGCCATGCGAAACAAATGTCGTTTGTCATAACAGGAAACAGTACCGTCTTGAGTCACCCAAAGCAGACGATTATAGTAACGTCGGTTCTCAGAAATGATTACGCTTCCTGTAACAGTCGATTTGAGCTGAGCAGCCATCTGCTTCATCCATTTAGTGACCGTGAGATTCATTGGCTCTGCAAGCTCTTTTGCATCCATTGAAAATCCTGTAGCGAACATTTCCGGTAAAATCAGTAAATCTATCGACTCTTCGATTTCCCAGATTTTTTCTTCAAGCATTGCCAGATTTGCAACTTTATCTTTCCAAAAAATATCAGTCTGTACTAAACCAATATGCAAATCCGAAGATTTTTTCATTTCATCGGACAGGATAGATCATTCGGTAATCGGTAGAGATTTTCCCCTTACTTACATCTTTCAGTTTGGACTGAACCAGACGTTTCTTCAGGCCTTTAAGATAGTCCACAAAAAGAATTCCTTCCAAATGGTCGTATTCATGTTGGATCACCCGGGCAGTCATTCCCGAAAACTCCTCCTCCTTTAGGTTCCAGTTTTCATCATAGTACTCAATAGTAAGCGTTTCAGGCCTGATGATTTCTGCTCGCACTTCAGGTATACTTAAGCAGCCTTCCTCAAAACTGTAATCATCTCCATACTCGTCCAAGATGATCGGATTTATAAATACTTTTCGAATTCCTTTTTCATCGTCATCTTCGTCCAGCATCAGCGAACTATCCATCACGAATAGTCGAATTCCCTGATTGATTTGCGGAGCGGCTAAACCCACTCCGTGCGCAAAATCCATGGTAGCATACATATTCTTAATTAAGGATTCTAGATTAGAACCCTCTTCAATTTCTTCTGCTTCTTTTTTTAATATTGGATTACCAAAAGCTACTATTGGGTAGATCATTGTCTTTGTAAATAGGATTGTAAGATAATGGCAGCACTTACTTTATCTAGGTTGCCTGCCTTTTCTCTTCTGTCTTTCTTTTTACTTCCCATGGCTATCATGCTCTGCAGAGCCATTTTAGAAGTAAATCGTTCGTCTATCAATACGATCTTCTTGGTTGAAAATACTTTTTCCAACTGATCTTTCATCAAAATCACCCGCGGAGTCATTTCATTAGGAGTTCCATCCAAGCGAATTGGATAGCCTAACACCAAAGTGTCCACATCCTCTTTAGAGCAATAATTTTTTATATAATCAATCAAATCACCTGTTTTGATGGTTTCAAGCGGATTTGCAAGTATTTGCAATGGGTCAGTAACAGCAAGTCCCGTTCTTTTGGTTCCCAGGTCAATGGCGAGTATTCTTGGCATCAGTTGGTCTGTATTTTTTTTCTGACCTGCCTTAACACCTCTCGCTCTAACTCTACTGCCTTAGGAAAAAGTAATTCATCTTCAATTTTAGCATGAACACAGAGCTCAGTTTCAAAATTTTGTAACTCATGAAAAAGTACCTTCATAGCCAAGGGGGCTTGATCATGAAGCTGATAATCCATAGTTAATTTTCGAATGCCTTCCATTTCATCATCATGAACTTCGTGATGTTCGGCAAGGGCACTAATCGGATCCTGCTCAAGAATTTTTAAGGCATCTATTAATGAAAAAAGCCCTTCTTCTATGTTGTGAAGCAATTCTATACGTTTAAAAAGTCGACTCTCTTCTTCATGTATGTGATGGATAAAATCATCCACAAATAGTGGAAACATAATTCTCAAGTCGGCGATCAAAGAACCATATCCGGGTTCACCGTTTATGCCAGAAATTAAATTTGAAAGAAATGGCAATTCTTGTCTCACAAAGTAATAGTGTTTCTTTTTCAAGTAGGCTACCAGGACTTCGATAGGATTTAAAAAAAGCTCATCAGTAGATGGTTCTTTTCGCACTGCCCATGCCTCTAGCTCTGAAATTAACTGGCTAGAGAGCACTTTATGTTTCTTACAAACCTCTTCTAAAGAGTGTTTGGGATACTGGTAAAATGAAATCCCAAAATAATGAAGCACAGAGGCTAAAACGTAGTTTTCAGAAACTAAATCTTCTACAAGAGCTTTTTGAAAATCATCAAGTGATCGCATACGCAAAAATAATTTTTTTTAACATAATAAATGGTAATAATTTGACTGAATGTATTTAAACTCCGTTCTGACTTTTGTTAACTTTATCAAAGAATATTTAACCAAAAGTCTTTTGGAGTTGTTTAATCTTTATTCAAAATTGAGTTTCAATAGAATTAGAAAAGTCGTGAGCGAGAAAAATAACACCAAATCCCAAATACGCCTTCCAATTATCTTAGCCTTGGCAATTTCTGCAGGCATTTGGATAGGAGCTACTTTTGCTGAGCCAAAAAGTAATCAAAATGATCTAAGAGCAGCGCTTTACAGACTGCAGGAGATCATGACCTATGTAAATCGAGATTATGTTGACAGCGTCGACACCAATGAATTGGTAGAATATGGAATAACCAAAATGCTTGAGAATCTTGATCCGCACTCGAGTTATATTCCGGCCAAAGATGCCTCCCTGGCCCAGTCGCAACTAGATGGAGAATTTGATGGAATCGGTGTTGAGTTTGGGATTATCAGAGACACGATCTATGTGGTAGCACCTCTGACAGGAGGCCCGTCTGAGTCTTTGGGTATTCAGTCTGGAGATCAAATCATCGCAGTAGATGACAGGACTGTGGCAGGAGTGGGAATTACTAACCGAGATGTTTTTGAATACCTCAGAGGCCCAAAAGGATCTAAGGTCAACGTAGATATCAAACGGAAAAACCAGAAAGAATTGATCCGATATGAAATCACGCGAGATAAAATTCCGCAATACAGTATCAACGCCTCTTACATGGTAAATAATGAAGTCGGGTATATTAAAGTAACCCGATTTGCAGCTACTACTTACGATGAGTTTAGAGAGTCTTTGAACTCCTTGAAAGCTCAAGGAATGAAGAAGCTTATCGTTGATTTGCAAGGTAATCCAGGTGGATATATGGGTGCTGCAATTAATATGGCGGATGAGCTCCTGAGCGATAAATCCTTGATTGTATCCCAAGAAGGAAAAGTAGAGCAATACAATCAAAAAGCATATGCTTACAAACCAGGGTTGTTTGAAAATGGTCCGATAATCGTGTTAGTAAATGAAGGATCGGCTTCCGCATCTGAGATTTTGGCAGGTGCTGTTCAGGATAATGATCGAGGTCTAATCGTAGGTAGAAGATCCTTTGGCAAAGGCTTAGTTCAAATGCCAATAGCCCTTTCTGACGGAGCTGAACTACGTTTGACTATTGCTAGATATTACACTCCTTCCGGCAGATCAATTCAAAAGCCTTACGGTACAGACTACGAGGCTTACGAAAATGACTGGGTGAATCGATATGAGCACGGGGAGTTCTTCTCAGCTGACAGTATCAAATTCAATGACAGTCTGAAATTTGAGACGAAAAAAGGAAGAACCGTATATGGTGGTGGAGGGATTATGCCAGATTATTTCGTAGCCTTGGATACTACAATGAACAGTGCCTATGTAAGTAGACTGTTTAATTCGGATGCTTCAAGAGAGTATATCCTCGATTATGTAAATGACAATAAGGCTAAATTTGACGGAATGTCATTGGATGAGTATTATAAAACATTTACAGTAAACGATGCCATGCTCACAAAGCTCACCGAGTATGGAAAGAAAAATAAGGTAGATTTTGACGCTAAGGATTTTAATAAATCAAAGGAGTACTTAAGGGTTTTGATGAAAGCACATCTTGGAAGACAGCTTTATGATGACAGTGCCTTTTACAAAATTATAAATGACATTAATGAAGTTTACTTGCAGGCTTTGAATTTATTCACAGAAGCAGAGCGGATTTCATTGGCAACAGATCTATCTCCGAGTATCAAATAAGGTAAATCCCAAATCTTAAAAAGGAGCGACTCGAAAGACTCGCTCTTTTTTTGTTATTGAAACTTTCAATGCTTGTCCAAAAAGCCTAACATTAGGTAATTATCAAGACCCTAAGCCTATGAAAACCTTGTTTACAATCTTTTTTATCGGAATCACTATGAGTACTTTTGCACAGATCAAAGTCAATCATATTGCGGTTCATGTCAGCAAATTAAAGCCTAGCATGGAGTTTTATGAAAATATTATTGGACTAAAATCGATTGAAGAACCATTCAAAGATGGAGTCCATGCATGGTATGATATCGGCGGCGGTGCAGCACTTCATCTGATTGAGGCCCCGAATATTCCAAGTGAAATTTCAAAAGTAAATCACCTGTGTTTTAGCATGGAAGATATGGATGCCTTTATTCAAATATTGAAGGATACCAATTATCCTTTTGAAAGCTGGCCGGGTGAAAAAAGCAAAGTCACCATCAGAATAGATGGAGTTCGTCAGATCTACGTTCAGGATCCTGACGGCATGTGGCTAGAAATCAATGATGATTATTGAATAACCTGACTTTCTGCAAATAGGTCATGGCTCCTATTTGCTTTGATTTACTGGCTGAAAGATCGATCAGGTGTGATCGAAGACAAGGTAATTCACGATCTTTATATTTTCCAAAGAGTCATTCAATGTATTGGTGAAAAATAGGTTTAAAATATTGATTTGAAATGCTACAAATAATAAAAGGCTCGGATAGATCCGAGCCTTTTTTTCTAATCTTTATATATCACTTGTGGCCAATTGTCATTACCCAGATTGATATCCGGAAGGATTTTATCAGGATCAATCACTACTGATGTTACTGTTTTCGTAGTCTTAATCAAGTGATTCCAAGTATCTCCTCGCTGCCAGATCTCCACAGGAAGCATTTGGCGCTCAGTTGTACCATCTTCGAAGGTAATTTCAATCAGTACCGGCATCGGGATTTCTCCTTTATTGGCTAACGAAACCAGGTAATTTCCCGCATAAGGAAAAACACCATTGATACCCAAATCGATATTTTCGGTACCATAAAACCAGCCTTGCCAGAACCAACTTAGATTTTCACCTGCCACATTTTCCATATGATTGAAGAAATCAGCAGGTTGGGGATGCTTATATGCCCATGTCTTGATGTAGGATTTAAATGCATAATCAAATCGCTCAGCACCAAGAATGTATTCGCGTAACATTAACAAACCCATTGCTGGTTTATTGTAAGCGATCATCCCTAGATTGTCGGTATTTGCAACATCAGGATAGGTGTTAATTCCCTCTCGGTTTTCACTGATGAAGTAATTCACATAGCGACGGGTTTCATTCAAATAAGAAGGAAATTCTCCGTCATTAAAGGCGTTGGAGCTGTAGTGATTTATGAACGTATTGAAACCCTCATCCATCCAAGCATATCTTCTTTCATTCGTACCGACAATCATAGGGAACCAATTGTGGCCAAACTCATGATCTGTCACACCCCAAAGATCCGCTCCTTTGGAATTATAAGAGCAAAAATTCAACCCTGGATACTCCATTCCTCCTACAGCTGCGGCCACATTAGTTGCTGTAGCATAAGGAAATTCGAACCAAGTTTCAGAATAATACTCGATTGAGGCCTTAGTATATTCTGTTGATCTAGTCCAAGCATCCACTCCATCAGATTCTTTTGGATAAGCAGATTGAGCTAAAGTTGCTTTACCGTTAGCCAAGTTAATCTTGGCTGCATCCCAGATAAATGCTCTTGAGGTAGCAAAAGCAACATCTCTGGCATTTTCAATTTGAAAATGCCAAGTGAGCGTACCCTCTTGCTTTGGGCGAGTCAGAATCGTATTCTTTATTTCCGCAGGAGAAACCAAATAGACTGTCTCATCACTCTGCATGGCTTGGTCATATCGGCTTTGCAGTTCTTTGGAAAGTACCTCTTTTGGATTCATCAGTTTACCAGATCCAACCACAATATGGTCATAAGGTACAGTCACCTTGTAATCAAAATTTCCATATTCCAAATAGAACTCACCTGCACCCAAATAAGGCTCTACGTTCCAGCCTTCGATATCGTCGAATACTGCAACTTTTGGATACCATTGTGCAAAGGCATAGATCCATCCATCTTCCACTTTCAACCTTCCCATTCTATCCATCCCTTCTTGAGGAACTTTAAAAGAAAAATTCATCGAAATGGTTGCCTTTCCGCCCTTAGCGGGAACAGGCTCTGCAAACCAGACCTGCATCCGCGTATCGGTGATCAGGTTCTTTGATGAAACTGAGCCTTTGGAACCTACTTTGGCTGTAAGCTGGGAAATCTCGAAGCCACCATCGGTATCTCCATTATAGCGATTTCCACGAATTGGCGTAGTTAGTGTGCCTCGGGAATCTGGTTTGAATCGATTTTGCTCCAATTGAAGCCAGATAAATTCCAATGTTTCTGGACTATTATTCGTGTATGCGATAGTGACTTTGCCGGAAAGAATGTGATTCACATCATCCAGACTTACCTCGAGTTGATAGTCTGCGGCGTTTTGCCAATAACCCACACCAGGCTTCCCTGAAGCAGCTCTGAAATAGTTGCCTGTTCGATCCATGAATTCTCCAAAATCCTTCTGGTTGGTCTCATTTGCTGTCTGAGCAAAGCTGACTTGCATCTCCGCGACCATAGAAAAAGTCAAAAGAGAGGCTGTAATTATTTGTTTTATCATATTTTTTTGATTTGTGGACAAAATACGGATTGTGTTAAACTTCCCCTCCATAACTTGTTCAAGTGGTTATCCTCTTAACCAATTTTTAGAAAAAACCAATCTTGGATTTTGCGACAATTCAGCCCACTTTTGAAGCTTGAAACGAAAAACCAAATGAGAATTCTCCAATTAGTCACAATTGGGCTTTTTTTGAGCCAAAGTATCCAAGCTCAAACTGACACCACCTCCACAAAGCTAGCCGAAGTAATAGTTCAGGAAAACCGGATTCAGATCCCCTTTTCTAAGCTGAATCGAAATATGACTATCGTGGATAAACTTCAGCTAGAAACCACTCCTGCAAGGAGTCTTCCTGAGATTTTGGCATTCGTACCTGGACTAGACGTTCGACAGCGAGGAGTTACTGGAGTGCAGGCTGATATTGGAATTCGGGGCGGGTCCTTTGAGCAAACTTTAATGCTATTGAATGGTATTAAACTTACCGATCCGCAGACGGGACATCACTTGATGAATATCCCAGTGCCGCTGGTAGAAATAGATCGCGTAGAAGTATTGAAAGGTCCGGCTTCCAGAATTTTTGGCCAAAACGCCTATGCCGGTGCAATCAATGTCATAACTCAACTTTCGGAAGAGCGATATGTAAAGCTTCAAGGCTATGGAGGTGATTTTGGGATGAAAGGAATCAATTTCGCAGGCTCCCTTCCAGTTGGGAATTACAAGCAAAATCTCGCGCTGTCCTATGACGATTCCGATGGTCACCAATACAATTCAGACTATCAGGTAGCGAATCTTTTTTATGAAGGGGGAATAAACCTTAATGAGCAAAATGGCCTGAGAGGTATGCTCGCCTACACAGATCGTACTTTTGGAGCAAATGGCTTTTATACGAGCGCATTTCCAGATCAATGGGAAAGTGTACAAACTTCTTTGGCCTCACTAAGTCATGCGCTGAGCTCAGAATCTTTCAAACTAACTACAAGAGGTTACTGGCGGAGAAATGTTGATGAATTCAGATTGCGAAGAAATGAACCTTCATTTTTTCAAAATAATCATACCACAGCTGTTTTTGCCCTCGAGACGAATGGAAGCTTTCAAAGCAAGTGGGGAACTACAGGTTTTGGTTTGGAAACACGAAAAGAGAGCATTGAAAGCTCCAACCTTGGCAGTAGGGAACGAATGCTTTCGGGAATATTTTTAGAGCAAATGATTTCAATTGCTAAAAAAGTGGATGTACGAGCTGGGATTTATTCCAATTACTATTCAGAATATGGGTGGAAACATTTCCCTGGTGCTGAAGTGGGATTTCAAGCTTCTGAGGCGATTCGTTTATATTCAGGTTATGGGATAAGCTATCGAATCCCAACCTATACGGATCTCTACTATAAAGGTCCGACCAATATTGGGAATGCGCAGCTGACTCCGGAACAGGCTCAAAATTTTGAGATTGGAGCCAAGCTGAATAAGTCTTCGATTCAGGCTGAGCTAGTGTACTTTCTGAGAAATACAGACAACTTGATCGAATGGGCCAGAACCGATGCTAGCCAACCTTGGCAACCTCAAAATTTCAATGAAGTGCGGTTTAATGGATTAGAAGCCTCATTCAACTATCGCGTAAATCCCTCAAGCAGTAAGATTCAGGTTAAGGAATTGATGGTTTCTTACAATTACATCAATGCAGACTTAAAACAAGGGACTGAGCCAGAACAGGAAACGAGGTACGCACTGACAGCTTTGAAAAATCAGTTGATTGCAGGAATACTGGTAGGAATTGGCTCCAAAATCGAATGGAATACCAAATTGAGAAATGTGGAGCGAATGAATCAAGATCCGTATTTCCTCTTGGACATGCGTGTGGATTACAATCGTATCGGAAAAGTCGGATTCTTCGCCGAGGCTTCTAACATTACCAATACGGACTACGTCGAAGCGGGGACAGTTCAGATGCCTGGGCGATGGTTTAGGACTGGGTTTAGGTTAAATCTGAAATAATCCTTTATCTGTCTTCAAAGCAAAGTAATTTTAACTCCTCATTTTCAACATATTAATTTTAATGTTCAAAAAAAAGCGAAGCAATATTTGCCTCATTTGAATTTCAAATTACCTTTGCAATTCGTTTAGGAATAAATGTGTTTCAGAAGATGGGAGTTTAGCTCAGTTGGTTCAGAGCATCTGCCTTACAAGCAGAGGGTCGGGGGTTCGAATCCCTCAACTCCCACATCTTATTATTT
>JBDNIP010000235.1:0-9971 GCA_041688245.1 Algoriphagus sp. | reverse complement strand
TGATTTTTAGCTCAATCAGGGCAAACACGCGCTCATTTAATTCCGGGGTTATAAAAATATGCTGCAGGGCGGCCAGTACCGGAGCCATCTCCTTCCTGCTGTTTTTGGGGATACCTACTTCTGCTATGGGGGTAATTCCTAAAGTTTGTTGCAGGGATAATCGTTTGCGCATCGAATGTTTTTTCCTTAATTGATCTACACTTTAAAAATAGTTGAATAATAGCTGCCAATCAAGCTTAGAAGGCACTAAATACCGCTTTTTTGTATCTTTTTACTAATATTTGTTGAATTATTCAACCATGGGTTAAGCATGTATATGCTTCATTATTAAAAATTTATAAGTTTTCGTCCAAACACTAGCTATGGAGACAAGTGCTACCGATCTTCCAAGAACGAGGAATTATTAAAAAGCAAAAACTTAAAAAGTAGAATCCTCCATAATACCAAAAAAGGACAAGCCCTGACAGCATGCGAAAAAATCAGTAATAAACTGATCGGCAAAATCAGATTTAAGGTGGAGTGCACCTTTGGTGGTATTGACAGATGGATTAATTCCACCTGTGCCAGGTGTGGCCCGACTGATGAAATAACCGGGAATAGAAAGTATTAGCTGCCACAAATTCAGAGTGATGACCACAGATTCCAACCATGCATATATTCCATTGAAGAACTTGCTGAACAGGGATTTCACAGTATTGGAACTTGGTAAAAAGTGGGTGTCGGATCTTGCCTATGTTAGCACACTTCAAGGATGTCTCTATCTAAGCATCATCATGGATTCGTTTGACCGGAGAATCATCGACTGGGCTATGAGTGAGACAATGAAGTCATCTTCCACATATAAATGCTGCTTTCAAAATGACCATCGGAAACCGTCCTGTGAGCCCATTTGAACTGATTTTCCACTCAGATAGCGGAATTCATTACGCACGTAAAGAATTCAAAGAGCAACTAAAAGCATATAAAGCAGACCAGAATAGGAGTAGAAAAGAGACCTGCTCGGACAATGCTGTAGCTGAAAACTTCTTCAAAATCATCAAGTCGAAAATAATTTATCATACGACCTATGTGAATCGAGCCCAGGCCAGAGCTGAACTGGTTAAACTTATAGCGATCTGGTACACTGTAAAAAGAAAATATTCCTATCTCGATTAGCTCGCACCCGATCAATTCGGGAAAACAACAAAAACGAAGACCACTTAGAAAATCAGAACTCGAAATTGTCGGTTGGATTTTTCTCTAGAAATCCGGCTGATAGTTTGTATAGCCCGCGGCAGGCGAGAGATGAGGTCAATTTCAAACCGAGCTTAAAATACTGTCCAGATTTTAGTGGCAAATCCAGTACTTCTCCCAATCGCTATCGGGAAGTTATCGGCCTGCCCCGACTTGGTGGGTCTGCCTCACCGTAGGGGTCTTACTGCTGGTTAATTGAAGAAAAAGAGGATACTGGCATCGTTGCAGATAATTGGATTTACTGATATGAAATGTACATTTTGAAATTTAAATCCAATTTTTTTAATCGATACCGTATGGTACTTAAGTACTTTTAGTCTTATTGATGGGGATCAAAAAAATCGCGTAATTCAAATTGAATTTACAAATGCTACATCTTAATTTGAGAATACTACGTTTCTTAATTTTGAAACTTTCCCTTTAGCCCATCTTCCTATGCTAAGCCTTTTCGACAAATCAGTGCGACCAGATGTTTTTTCACAGACTCTGCTCGCACAAAAAAAGACTACTGATAATTGGCGGATTTCTACTGCAGTAGATCGAATCGTCCGTTTGAAAAAAATCCAAATTTGGATAAAGGATCATCAAAAAGATATTCAACAAGCCTTGCTAGCTGATTTTCAAAAACCTCCGACTGAGACTGACCTATCTGAAATCTTTACGGTGACTTCCGAAATCAACCATGCGGTCAAGCATCTTAAATCATGGATGAAACCAAAATCTGTCTCAACACCGCTTCCGATGCTAGGGACCAGTGGTACGATATATTATGAGCCAAAAGGATGTGCTTTGATCATAGCACCATGGAATTACCCATTCAATCTGGCGATAGGACCACTAGTTTCTGCACTTGCGGCAGGTTGCACTGCGGTAATTAAACCCTCTGAACTCACACCAAATACTGCTGCACTGATCCAGAACATGATCGGAGAACTATTTGACCCGTCCGAAGTAGCGGTGTTTCAGGGTGAGTCGGATGTTGCTCAAGAATTGTTAAAGCTTCCTTTTGATCATATTTTCTTTACCGGAAGCCCAGCTGTAGGAAAAATTGTAATGAAAGCAGCGGCGGAAAACCTGACTTCAGTGACTTTGGAGTTGGGAGGAAAATCCCCCGCAGTAATAGATCAAGATGCGAATCTGAAAGATACAGCTGAAAAGCTGGTGTTTGGTAAATTTATCAATTGTGGACAAACCTGTGTAGCCCCAGATTATCTTTTAGTCGATGAGCAGGTCAAAGATGAGTTGTTGCTGGAGCTGAAAGTAGCACTCAATAAAATGTACGATCCTAAATTTGAAGGCATTGAAAAGTCTCCTGATCTAGCACGAATAATCAACGATCGTCATTTCGACAGATTGGTTGCGAGCCTAAAGGATGGCATTGAAAAAGGAGCAAAGGTTGAATTCGGAGGGAAATATGATTCCCCATCACGGTACATTGAACCTACAATAATCAGCCAAGTAAAAGATGATATGATCTTGATGGAGGAAGAAATTTTCGGCCCTATCCTTCCGATAAAGACTTTCTCCCAGTTAGATGATGCTATTAACTTCATCAACGGCAAACCTAAACCACTGGCACTTTATTATTTCGGATCAAACACTACGCATACATCCAAAGTCTTAAAGGAGACAAGTTCAGGAAATGCGGTGATCAACGATTGCGTAATTCATTTCTTGGATTCGGAGATTCCTTTCGGAGGGGTAAACAACAGTGGAATGGGAAAAGCTCACGGACGCTATGGTTTCTTGGCCTTTTCTAATGAAAAGGGCGTACTCAAACAACGAATTGGATTGAACAACGCTACCCTTCTTAGACCTCCATATGGCACTTCCGCAAAGAAAATAATTCAATTGCTAATCAAATGGTTTTGATCATGAGAAAACATTTTTTTCAACTTTATAAGTTTATTTTTATACTGATTTTAGGGTTTTCGGCGGGCTGTAGTCCGGACTCTGACTCACTACCAGATGGCTCTATGTTGGCCAGAGACTTATTGAATGAGTCCTATGGAATTGATACAAGACAAATATTGGATGTTTTTTTCCAGCTGACAGATCAACTCAAACCACTCCTATACTGCTTTATATTCACAGTGGAGGATGGATAGAAGGAAACAAAGAAGAATTTCTTCAATTCAAGGAAGCCATCAGAGTTTCATTTCCAGCTTATGCTTTTGTGGCAATCAATTACCGCTTATTCGATTTTAACACAAACGCGAATCGGTTTCCAACCCAAGAAAACGATGTGATTCAGGCGATAAATTACATTAAAAGTAAAACTAAAGAATGGGATGTCTCCGATCAACTTATCCTAGCTGGGGCAAGTTCAGGGGGACATTTAGCATTACTTCATGCGTACAAGCACCAGCCTGTTGGTAATATTTTGGCTGTTATCGCATTCTTTCCTCCTACGGATCTACCCTCACTATATAGTTTTAACTTACAGACTTAATTCGGTTTAAATGCACTACTAGGGGGAAGCCCTCAAGATCAACCCAAGGTCTATTTGGAATCCAGTCCGAGCAACTATGTCCGATCGTCTGTAGTTCCGACAATCATTTTTCACGGAACTACAGATACAATTGTACCGATATGGCAGAGCGATTTTTTTGCAGGAAAATCAAAAGAAGTATCTGCTAAATATGAATACAAGCGAATCGAAAATCAGGGTCACGGCTTTACAACACAGACTTATTCGTAAGCTTTTAAAGACACTGCGACTTTCGTCCACGCAAATTTGAAATAAAAAAACCCCGACGAAGCGGGGTTACCAAAGTCAGACTTTTTGAAGTCCCGTAGAATGGGCCATAGCTTTGATGGCTTTCACTACTTTTTCGGAAGGCTGCAGACAAACCTGTTCTAATTGCTCTATTGTGCTCAGCATTTGTAAATATTCTTCCATAAGCGATTTCTCACTATGTAAGGCTTGCACCAAGAGTTCTTGTTTCGCCTCCGTCATTTCCTGATAGATATAACTTATCAGGTCATTGTGGGTAAATTGTTTTGTCATAGGCAATGTTTAGTTGTTTCATTTTTTTTCGTAGATGTATGAGCGCATAGCGCATCCGACCCAAGGCCGTATTAATACTTACTCCAGTTTGTTCGGCAATTTCTTGGAAACTCAAGTCCAGATAATGCCTCATAACCAATACTTCTTTCTGGGTTTCAGGAAGCTCATCTATTAGCCTCTTTACCAGCGCAATGGTATCTTCTTTAATTTGTCTATCTTCAACATTTTCCTCTGCAAAGCGTAAAGAATTAAACAGATTTGACCCATCTTCAAAAACAATAACGGGATATCGTTTAGATTTTCTAAAATAATCAATTGCCAAATTATGCGCAACCCGCATCACCCAAGGCTGAAATTTACCTTCTTCGTTATATTTGTCAGAGTGGAGTGTGTTAACCACTTTGACAAACACATCCTGAAGCAAATCCTCAGCAACTTTTTGATCTTTTACAATCAAAACAATGGTAGTATAGATTTTACTTTGGTGTCGATCTACTAAAAGATCAAATGCAGCATCACTCCCATTTCGATACTGCGCTATTAATTCACTGTCCTTTGGACCAATTCGCTTACTCATTTTTAGGTTGGTTAATTATAAACGTAAAGGTTTAAGCCATAGTATTTGATTAGCGTGAGTTATTGTAAATAAAACTAAAAGTATTATTTCACATTCTACTGTCCAAAGATTATGCGGAAATTATTAAGCTTTAAACTCTTTTAACAAAAATTCAAAATATTATTTTGCTAACTAAAGCCTAACCAATTATTTCCTGCAGATGTATCACCGCATGGTAACACTATTTTCAGGTTCTCTTTCGAAAAAACAAAAATTTAGTTTTCGTAATTCCTCATAAAGTTTAAAATGATTCCATCAATTGCCAGCCATTGCGTATCTTCATATTCTAAATAAAAAAGAAAAATTACATGGAATTAATCGGAAAAGTAATCCAAAAACTTCCTGAGGTAGGTGGAAACTCAAAAAGTGGGAATGCCTGGAAGAAACAAGAGTTCATCATTGAAACAGGTGGACAATACCCAAAAAAAGTTTGTGTTTCACTTTGGGGAGACAAAATTGATCAATTCCCTATCCAATCAGGAGATCAAGTAACACTTAGTATCGATGTTGAAAGCAGAGAATACAATGGTCGATGGTACACAGAAATAAAAGCCTATCGAGTAGATCATAGCGGTTCATCACCTGCTCCAAGTTCATCAACAATGCCTGATGTAGACACCCTTTATTCGGAAGGAGAAGAGGATAAGCTTCCATTCTAACCGACTTTTTATGTGGGATGATTTTGATGACGATGATGAGGGCTCATGGGATGAGGATGATGAAGATAACTTCAGAAAAGAGCATGAAAAAATCTATAAACATCCCCTGATGAAAAAAGCCAAAAGTATCCGAGCCCTGACCAGAGCTCTGGTCGGGAGCTTGGATGAGGCAAGAAGGGAACTTTATGGAAATATCATGCATCAAGACGCTATGCTAATAAGTTCTAAATTTGCTGCTGCAGAATCCACATCAGATTTTGTTTCAAAAATGGAAAAGGCAGTGTTTATTAAGGTACATGCCAAAAATCTAAATGGGATGACCTACCAACTAGCAATGGAGGAAACTCACGCGGAAGAGCATTTAGAGTTGCTTCGGGCTGCCATTGAAGAGTATCGAATACTTTTTATAGAGTGGGTAAGCGCATTAGACCCCAATGAAAAAATAGATGATGGTTGGGGAATATTTACTAATTAGCTGATCCCGATCCGAACTGGAATCCTAAATATGCGCCCCCAATCATAAGCACTAATGTGATCACGATTAAAAGCACAAATATATTCAGGGGAACTTCCCATGGAAGATCCCCGATTTTGAAGCGAACAGATTTTTTCCAATCAATCATCCAAAGATTATTTATTCAAGATTGCTTTCCAGCCATTTTGCTCCAGCTCTGCAACTGATTTCTCAACTTTTTCTTTTAAATTTTTCTTGAACGCATCCATTTTAACACCAATTTCCACATCAAATGATCCGATAATAGAAGCGGCAAGTATTCCTGCATTTTTTCCGCCATTTAGTGCTACTGTAGCTACAGGAATCCCACTGGGCATCTGTAGAATAGATAATATACTATCCCAACCATCAATCGAATTAGCGCTTTTAATCGGCACACCGACAACAGGCAAACTAGTCAAAGCGGCTACCATTCCAGGCAAATGAGCTGCTCCCCCAGCTCCAGCTACAATAACTTTGAGTCCGCGCACTCTGGCTGATTCAGCATAGTCAATCATTCGCTGCGGGGTCCGATGGGCAGACACCACAGTCAGTTCATATACAATCCCCAGCTCTTCCAAAAATTCTGCGGCCTCAGCCATGATTGGAAGATCTGATTGACTTCCCATGATTATGCCTATCTGTGGATTCATAATGTTGATTTAATTTTAATGAGTTCTTTGATTATCTGAGCTCTTTTTTTCAAGTTGTCCACATTTTCGTCCAGCAGGGTTACATGTCCCATTTTTCGGAATGGTTTGGTGATTTTTTTTCCATACAAGTGAATATAAACTCCTTTTTCAGCTAGTGCTGCCTCTTTACCTTCTACTACTGCCGGCCCGGTATAACCTTCTTCACCTAACAGATTTATCATTGCAGCCGGGCATCTCAGCTCTGTATTTCCGAGCGGCCAATTCATCACTGCTCGAAGATGCTGCTCAAACTGGGAAGTAAAATTAGCTTCGATCGAGTGATGACCACTGTTGTGAGGTCTTGGAGCAATTTCATTCACTAAAACTTCTCCGTCTTTTGTGACAAACATTTCTACGGCAAGTATTCCAACCATATCCAGTTTGAGAATCACTTCTTTAGCAATTGCACTAGCTCTTTCCTCAATTTCCTTTGTGATTCCTGCTGGTGCAAAGAGAAATTCAACCAAGTTTGCTATCGGATGAAACGCGCATTCAACACTAGGGTAAGCTGCCAAATCTCCGCTTGCATTTCGAGCAACCGTAACAGCTATTTCTCTTTCAAAGTCAATTAATTTCTCCAATAATCCAGGAGCATCAAAGGCTTTGTCCAAGTCGGCTTCCGTACGCAATACTTGAACTCCTCGTCCATCATACCCTTCCTTTCCAAGCTTATTGACAGCTGGCAAAAAATTAGCATTGCGGATAACTTCAGCTTTATTAGCTGTTAAGATAAATTCTGCAGTTGGAATTCCATTTGTCACATAGAATTCTTTTTGAGCCCGCTTATCTTGAATGAGTCTTAAAATGTGAGGTTGTGGATAAACCTGTTTTCCCTCGTTGACTAATTTCTCAAGTGCTTCTGTATTTACACTTTCAATTTCTACGGTAATGACATCACATTTACTTCCAAATTCATAGACAGTATCGAAATCATTCAGCAATCCTATCGTAAACTCTTGTGCAAGATCCTTGCAAGGCGCATTTGGATCTGGATCTAAAATATGAATATCCTGATTGTAATTGATGGCAGTTTGGATCAACATCCGACCAAGTTGGCCTCCACCAAGTACACCTAGAATGTGCGATTTTGTCTGCATAATTTATCTGTTACCTAATATTAAGACAATATAATCTAAGGAAAAATCTAAGCTAGTTCTGGAAACGAATTCCCATTAATTCCATCAACTTGTGGGCGTTAAAGCTAAGACAAGCCCCTGTTTTAAGTTTATAATCAAAATCTATGGATTGGTCATGAATCTCAGAATGAAAGCTAAAATTCCTCACCGTTTCGATTCGATTTTCCAAGTCAGCCAATTCAATGTCATGAGTACTGATAATTCCAATCGCTTTCGTCGCTACTACCTGTCTGATCAAAGCCTCCGATCCGGAGATCCGATCTTCAGTATTAGTACCTTTTAGGATTTCGTCCAAAAGAAAAAAGATTTCTTCTCCTACTTCAATTCGATCGATTAACAACTTGATACGGCTCAATTCAGCATAAAATGAACTAACGCTTTCGCCAAGGTTATCAGTATTTCGCATACTGGTATAAAGCTGGAAGTTTCCAAAGCCAAACTCTTTTGCAAATGGTCTTAAACCCAAATTTACCAAAACGCAATTGATCCCGAGTGTTCGCATAAAAGTGGTTTTACCACTCATATTAGAACCGGTAAGTAAGATGATACTCATATCTGAGTTTTGAGCAAAATCGTTTGACACAGCTATTTCGGAGGAAAGCAATGGATGAACGATCTCCAATCCTTTTATGCCACTAGCCACTTCAATGATTTCGCCCTTTCCTCCAAGCTCATATTGAAACGTACCTAGGGAAACCAGCATTTCCCAATTAGCTAATTGCTCAGGGAATTCTGAAACCAGGTTCCCATACTTACTTTTCCATTTTTGCAAGCGAACATATAGGAGCAAATCAGTCCAGAAGAACAGGTTGATGGGAAAATAAAGAAAGTTCAGCCGATTTTGAATCCAAAGACCCAGACGATCAAGCTCCTCTAACAGTTCCGATGCTTTAGAATTAGCTTCACAGAATCCACCTGCAGCGTTCCTTAATCCGTCGCTTAGAAATTCTTGTTTTTCAATTTCGATTAACCAATAACGATACGTTTTTAACTGATTTCTGGAGGGAATTTCCTCTCCGGCTTTTTTTAAGGATCGAAAAACCGCAGCCAAGAGCCCCGTTCCAATTAATACCCATATCCCGTAAAAACCTGAAGGAATTACTTCTAGATACGCCAGAATAGTAAGAATCACTCCCCCGATTGGACCAATCCATACAAAAGGCATAATCCAAGATTTTATTTGCTCATTTTCTTTCATCCAATTCATCCATGCGTGGATCGATTTTTCATCTCGATAGAACGCTAAGCCTATGGACTCCATCGCATGAAGAAATGCAGGCTTTGTTGATAATTCATCAACCGAGGCCCGATAAATCGCCGCTTTGTTTATATCAAATTCCGAGACTATTAGTTTTGAAAGCTTAATTTTTCCTTCTTTCGAGACAGTATGATTAATCAATTGAAATAAGGAATGGTCTCCAAACAAATCTAAATCATTTGAAAACGGATGATGCTTACTCTGAAATTCCACACCCTGCTCAAAAGATTTCAAATTTCTAACCACTCTTAATTTTCGATTACTATCCATTTTTTCCAAAGAAGAATAGATTGCTTCCTGATCTTTTAAGTGATTATATACAGACACCAGATACACAAATCCAGCTCCGGTTGTAAAAAAGAGAATAAACCAAACCAAACTCTCAGAAACACCTAAAACAAAGAAACCGATCAGTCCCAGAAAGGAAATTATCCTAAAAATCGAGAGGGAAGAAGTTCTTCTTTGTATTTCTGCCAATTTTTCTGGTAGCTTTTCATTGGTAAAATCGAATTCTTTCATCCCCAAAGATACGTATTGATAAATGTCAAGATCTAAACTAAGTACAAGTAAATCGAAGTGGAATAAAATCTTTTGTAATTATCCGCAGTTATGCTGTAACCTATTTTTTATTGATCAAGTAGCATGGCTGGAATACCATATCTGGGCAAGCGAATGATAGCTGAGCAAAGAAATTTAGCCTAGTGGCATAATTGCGGATAATCATAATCTTTATTAAACATTATCACGAATTTTTTTAGATAGCTGTTTTATACCTGATTCGGAGGTTGTGTATTCCTGTTGCAATCCTCATGACCAGATGTCTTTTATCGAAGCCTTTTATTCTGATTTTATCACGTATCATCCTTAGTCTTTT
>JBDNIP010000234.1:0-3223 GCA_041688245.1 Algoriphagus sp. | reverse complement strand
TAGGTAAATCACAGCGTTCAAATACTTTTCAAGCTGCTTTGCTAGTTGTGAATTGCTTTCAAAATGTTACTTTCCTAGGTAAATCACAGCGCGATCTTTTCATATCCAATATATTAGAGTGTTGTGAATTGCTTTCAAAATGTTACTTTCCTAGGTAAATCACAGCATACCCTGCGCTAAGTAGTTGGTATGCTGTTTTTTATATCGATTTTTAGAAATGTAAAAAATGAAAGATTTTCGGGTCTAATAACAGGGAATCGGTTGGATTAGCTTTTCTAATCCATCGCGATGGATTAGAAAAATTTACAGAAATTTTAAAAAAGTTCCAGCTGCTGTATAGGCTGCTCTTTCTCAACGATTGATTTTCCGTGAAATAATTCCATCATTCCAAACTGTCGATCTGTAATCTGCATAATACCGACCTTTCCTTTTGGTGGGAGATTGATCTTTACCCTTCGGGTATGTACCTCGGCATTTTCTCTACTGGCACAAAATCGCATATAGATCGAGAACTGAAACATCGCAAATCCATCATTCAGTAATTTCTTTCGAAAGGAGGAAGCGATTTTCCGGTCTTTTTTCGTCTCGGTCGGCAGATCAAAAAATACTAAGACCCACAAATTTCGATACTGATTAAGTCTTGAATAATAATTTTCATGCATATTCCGGGTAAATAATCTTTCGACTTATTCCTGCAAAACACTCGTATAGTGAATTAGTAGTTCGACTGGCAGCCACCATCAGCGGACTTTTCTGTCCATCGATCATCACATCCAAAGCAGGAATGGTGAGCAATTCTCTTTTCAACTCAACCGTTAATTCCTCGTAATTGTCCTCTGTCGCTACGATATGCGAAACTACCAAATCAACAAAAGGACGATAAGGCTCCATAATATCATCTGCTAGGCAATAGGCATTGTACTTATTGTGATGCCAAATCCCCACATTTGGGAGCATACCCGAAGAAACAAGTGCTCTGGCTAGTGTAGCTCTTAGAATCGCATATCCATAATTCAATAAATTGTTTGGAGGAATACCTGATTGACCTCGATTGAAATCGGGTATATCGAATAAGCTTTGCCAATAAATAGCTGCGGCCTGCGCCTCATAATTTCCCATATCTCCAGATTTCACATGCCTTGCCAGATACTCCATTCGCTTACTTGGTTTCCCTTTTTCCTTAAGCAACCCATGTTGATTCTCAATTTTAGCAGTTACAGTCTGTTGCCAAAGATTCTTTTTCAGCGGTACGCTGGCATTCAATTGATGTCCAACTCGTTCCACTTGTTCCGTATGTCCATGCATGGGAAGTAAAAGTCCACCGGGTAAGTGCTGAGCATTACAAGTGACTACAGCTACCTTTCGATCTGTGAGTCTGCAGAGCAGTCCATTGGTAATCGTGATTTGTTGATTCTCCAAGACTAGGATTCCAATGTCTTCTATAGGAACAGTTTTATCCGGTTTATTGTCAGGAAAAGAAATGACCAACTGATCATTCTTAGTGCTCAGGTAAGCTGGATTTCCAAAAAAAAGTGTCCGCTTGATCATGCTAATACCATATTAATATTCTCCAACTTTAACTATCTCTCCCAAATGATTTAAACGAACTTTTACAATTCCATTAATACCAGATAAACCTTCACGTTTCCAAGTAGTACCTTTCAAATTTGAATTATCTTCAACCGTAGTTTCAAAATGATGTCTGAAAAAGTAATCTTTTTTAGTGAATTTTTGCACTCGAAATAGGTTCGGGCTTATAGCTAGCATATTCTTAGAATCCAATAAATCAACTTCTTTGGGGTTAAAACCTGTAGAAGTATTAGCGAAAACGAAGTATTCATTTTGCTTCATCGTAAATAAGAACACCCAGCCTAAATATTGATTGTATGTTTTATCAATAATTGGTAAACCTTGATTTACTCTTTCCAAGGCTTCAAAGAGCGCTACAACGTTTTCCTGTATTTCACCCTTATCATTGATGTAAATAGCTACATGATGGTTATTTCCGGTGCTCACAAAATCAACTGGAATTTGATTTCCTCTCTTATCTAAAATTTCGTTTCCCAAATGATCCTTTTTATAGTGTAAAGCTTCTGCATTCTTAACACCGCTAATTGCAACTCTCTTAATGGAAATTCCTTTGTCCTTATTTAGCCAAATTGGTTTTTTGTCTAACTCAGAAAACGCTTTTTTGGAGTCTCCTCCAAATTCTGCTAAACGACCTAATAGGATTCTTTTGGTACCAATGTCTATTACCTTCTCAATTGATTTTTCATCCTTGAAATTCTCAGGTGTCACATCCTTTCGGATAGAATAATCTTCTTCTAACCAAACCAACTTTACTTTTTCAGGAAGTATCGCAGTTTTTTCATCATTCAGATAAATTGGTTTTTTACTTGGTGAATTCTTCCCGCTAAATGCTTTCAATGGATCGTTCCCACTTTCAGAAAGCCGATTTAACAGCGCCTGTTTATATCTTGGGTTGGCGACTCTTCCAATTATTGGCAAATCAAACTTTATCCCAACTTTCTCTACTTTACTTGTGTAGTACCGGTATTTCCCATAAACCGTTTCTTTGTGCAGTTGTCCTCTTGGAGTGAGCTCAACTTTTATTTTTTCACCGGTTTTTGATTTTGTTCTATTCTTGTTTTTGGTGACGACCTTATTTTTGGCCTTATGGGATACTAATACATTTTCTAAATGTGCTTTGGCTTGTTCTCTGAAATTTGGAATAGGTAAATTAAAAACTCGCTTTTTATTGCCAGTATCATCCATTGCGACATGTGTTTCTTTAGCCTCAATTCCGATGATGTTTCTGTGTAATTTATTTGCTTCTTGTTTTCGGGCATTAAGGTTATTTAGATATTGAATATGATTATGCCTTGTAAAAGCAACTGTTAAGGCATCCATGGCATGATGTCGATGATCATTTCTTTTATTCCAATCCTTGATGCGTTCTTTGAGAGTTCCGTCCTTCTTCTCGACCATTTCAGTCAATCCAAGTTTTTTGAATTTATCAAAATTCAACTCTTGCATAACATTGATCAAATCCCAATCTTCGCGAAGTCTGTTTGTTACGCTTCCAGTGGTAGAAATAACAGAACGGGCGATTTCAAATAGCATATTCTTTGCTTTTTTAGCTATGTATTGAGTATCGCGAAGGTCTCGCTGAATAAATCCATCACCGATTTGAGATTCCTTTTTTTGTAATTTTTGATATTTA
>JBDNIP010000233.1:0-4640 GCA_041688245.1 Algoriphagus sp. | reverse complement strand
TTGCTTTGCCGCATGTGCCATTTCGTCGATAAATGATTCCGTCAAAAATCCATGTTTAGCAGATAATCTAAATAATTTGTTGATTTTAAAATTATGGGTTTTAGGGACCTACTGAAAATTGAGTCCCTTACAATTTGAACAAAACAAACTATTTGTTTCAAAAACACGTCTAAATATTAAATTTTGGGCAATTTTTAAGCCTGTACAAACTGGAATTACATTAAAAGAAAATAAATGCCGAGAAAATTCTTTGATCGTCTAAAACGAATTGACAGCTTAATTAGCCTAAAAAATACAGGGGTTCCAGCAGATCTTGCAGAGAAGCTAGAGATATCAGAGAGCATACTCTATGAATTTATAGGTTTAATGAAAGAATTGGGTGCACCCATAAAATGGGATAATTATCGGAAAACCTATATTTATGAGACAGAAGGAAGAATGGAATTAAAATTCCTAAAAAAATAAAGACTCCAGTTTAA
Source organism: Algoriphagus sp. (assembly GCA_041688245.1). Lineage (GTDB taxonomy): Bacteria > Bacteroidota > Bacteroidia > Cytophagales > Cyclobacteriaceae > Algoriphagus. The sequence continues at coordinate 4,161 of JBDNIP010000233.1, read as the reverse complement.
TCGGACTGACTAAACCTAAATTGGATTTAACAAACGAAAGTGTTTTATGGAAGTAGTCAAAAAAGAGGTGAATAATAATTTTTTTGTAAAACATGAAAAGTCTAATTCTGAGTTTTACTTATCTTTAGTGAACTATTTGAATCCTGCATACGCAATTCCCAACTTGACCTTCAAGAAGCTGCTTATGCATATTTTAATTCCTTGATCATCATCGATGGCATCGTAGATAAATCCTTTTCTTCTCTCAAAATTTTTGAAGCAATTAATGGAATTGAAAAAGCAATAAGGTTACTAAGCACCTATTTTTCCAAGAGTCATAACTTCTGGTCAGATTTCGAGGCCTGTAAATTGCGTTATATCGAAGCAATTAGCAAAGAAAAAAAACATCAATTTCCCTGAACTTTTTTACTGAACTTGAATTTGAAGAAATTGCAAAGGGGAAATCATCCGTTTGCTTTGCTATGATATATGCGCTTTCACATCTTTCAGGTAATACAAACGAGAAACGTGATTCCGAGCTAATTAAATGTCTAGAGCATTTACACATTGCTTTCCAATGTAAGGATGACATTGACGATTTTCTTTTTGACCTAGAAAATGAACAGCATACCTATGCCCACATATTAGCGTATATAACATTTGAAAAAGAATCCAGCCAAAAATATACAGGCTCTAAGGATTTTCTGCACCGCTATTTTTACGTTTCAGGGCAAGCAGAGTATTTATTAAAGAAATCTCTTACTGAGTTCGATAAAGCATATAAAATAGCTGAGTATTACAACCTAGTTGACTTTCAACTATTTTTAGATGAAGAAAAGTCTTTAGCTAAAGCACAGATTTATGAAATTCAATTATTAATAGAAAAAACTAAAACAAAGGCAAGCCTATCTTTTCAAAGCAAAAAGGATATAATCAGACTTCGCGATACTTCTTTGACCGAATCAATTAATTTGGGCATGGGATTTTTACAAAATGATTTAAGTAACAACCAATTTCTGTCGGATTTTATCACGACCGCAGGTATAGGAAAACAATGGATATCAAATTACGCAGCCTTTACTTTATCTGGTTACCGAGAGTCAACTGAAATTATAAAATCACTTAGTAATTGTTATATAAATAAGCCTAAATATGGTTCATTTAATGAAAGAATAGTCGAGGATTCAGATTCACTAGCATTTCGAATTGGTGCAACTCAAAAAATTTTAGATAATGTTAATAATAATGATATTATACGATTAGCTAAATATCAAAGTGCAAATGGAGGTTGGAAGACATTCATGGATGATAAAACCTTAAGGAAGCAGATTTCTCTGGACAAGAAAATCTCTTTTAAAGGTTGGACTTCGGAACATAACTGCGTTTCAGCAAGTATTTGCTACATACTATCCTTGATTCCTAGCAAAAAAGATAGCTTTTATAAAACAGCTGATTTTTTATTGAAGCAATTAGATAAAAATGGCCGACTTAATTCTTATTGGTGGTCCAGTCCTATCTATGCTACTTCATGGATGATAATTGCATTCAGCCAAGAAGAAATTTTAAAAAAAGATTGTATAGCGAGTGTGAACTGGTTAGTATCGCAGCAAAAAAAGAGCGGGGGCTGGAGTAACTATTTACTAAATGAGGACAGTTTTTTCTATACGTCTATGGCCGTAGAGGCATTGAGTGTTTTTGATATAAAAAAATATAATTATCAAATTAACAGGGGAATAAACTTCTTGCTTAATAACCAGAAATCAGACGGAAGTTGGCTGTCAGGAAGAATACTTTCCATCCCGCAAACCGACATTATCAATAAAGACGAGATTAAAAAATGGAGGAAAAGTTCATTTGGTGTAAATATTTTGGTTGATGATCATAAAAGAATTTTCACAACAGTTACAGTACTGAAAACTTTACTTTATCAGGTGGATAAAAAATGAGTTACATACAAAGGATTGATATAACAGCTTTTGACAAAAAAAGGTGGGTAGTCAGTACACCACAAGGTAACCATTTGCTGATTAATGAAAACACTAAGAATTTATTGAAAATATTAGAAAAAGATCATAGTAATAACGAGGTATTACGTGAATTTAATACTACGTACTATCAGAAATTGGATTTAATTGAATTTGAAGTTTTGATTAAAAATAAATTCGCTGGAGCTGATGTTTTAATTCTTGAGCAACATATAAAATTTGAGAAAAAAAATTATATGTCCCTGAAGGTAAATCTGCTAAACAAAAGAATAGCTGCTATAATGGCCACACCATTCAGTTTTTTATATCAACCCATTATTTTCTGGATCCTTTTTCCATTTAGTATCATATTTATTACTGGTACAGGTTGGATAAATCTATCCATTAATAAAAATCTTTTTCAGGCCGATTCACTGTTACTATACACGGCTATTATTTATACAACAATGCTTATACATGAATTAGGTCATATTGCAGCCTGTCGGAAATTTGGTATAGACCATGGTGAGATTGGCTTTGGCTTTTATTCGATCTTTCCTGTGGTCTATGCCAATGTGACAGAAATTTGGACTCTCGATAAGCATAAAAGGACAATAGCCAATTTAAGCGGAATCTATTTAGAATTAGTTTATGCAAGTATTTGCACGTTAATTTTTTTGTTTACTAAAAATATGGTTTTCTTAGCTGCCGCGGTTTCTATAAATATTAAGACTCTTACAGAATTAAATCCCTTCATAAGATTTGATGGCTATTGGGTGCTCTCTGATTTAACTAACACGCCAAATCTATTACCTAAGGCAAATGCAGCTGTAAAGAATTTTATCTTAAAAATAAAAAAAAGAAATAAATTGATAATTGGAGAATGGAATCTTAAGAATATTCTACTAATATTTTATGGCATTACAAATTGGGTCATACTGGTAATTTATATAAGCTGGATAATTTCTGAAAAATGGCAAAATATATTGGGTTTTCCATTGACAATATTTATATCTATTAAATCTATAATTTATCAAGATAGTGAAACACTATTCAGGAATATTAATTTTGATAATTTGATTGTTTTAGGTTTTTATTTACTAGTATTCAAATTTTTGATAGAGTATTTATTCAAGATTTACAAAACAAAAAGATCGTTAACTAATCCTGACTTCAATGGGCTGGGTCAAGAGAGGTAGAGTTTCAACAGCCCTATAAACTATAATTTATTTTATTATGAAGACGGAAGTAGGAAAACAGAAGATTTCCAATGTGGATCTAGCCAGGATTTTCGAAGTAGAAGAATTGGAAGAAAGAGTTGAATTTGGTAAGTGGTCTGGTAAAGCAGAAGGAGGCTATACCTGTGGTGGTGGTGATTGTGATGGTAAAATGAAAGTAGAAGCAACCTACACAATTAATTTTTAGCTCTTTGATTTATGATGGGTAGATTTTATCTACCCATCATTTACAATAACATTAACAAATGATAGTAAGTTAAATTTCTTTTCTCTTAAAACCACAATTATGCACTTGAAATTTGATTTAGGAAAAGCCAAGACTTACATGTTTCTTGTTCTTTCAATCTTCACCTCATCAACATATAGTCAGAGTATCTCTGGTTCGTTGATAGATGTGAATTCTGGGGAGCCTATTTCGTTTGCTTATATTTTGGCAAGTCAGAGTAAGAAGGCAACGATCAGTAATGAAAACGGTGATTTTGAGATCTCTGGCTTATCAATTGGTCAAGACACCCTTATAATAAGCCATTTAGCCTATTATACGGTCAAAAGGCCGATCTCTGTAGAATCTATTATGACCATACATCTTGATCCAAGAGAAATCGTCCTTGATGAAATATCGGTAACAGACGTGCCGGTTCAAGATATAGCATTAAGTGTGCTGAATATTCTGAAAAATAGCTCTATTGAATATGGCAGTGCATTTTATAGGCAAACTGCCTTTATAGATTCTACAGCAACAGAATGGATTGAGGCATTTTACGATATAGCGTACTCATCAAGTGGTGTCGATAAAATAAAAATTGACCAAGCGCGCTTCGCAAGAATAAGATATGATTCGACTAATATATATATATCTTTTACAAATTTTTCATACCTGACAGTTGGTAATTTGATTTATTCGCCTGCACGTGGCATGGATACCTCGAGGATCGTAAAACCTTTTGGTGAAGATTTTTTTGAAGAATATAACTTCCATT
>JBDNIP010000232.1:0-1939 GCA_041688245.1 Algoriphagus sp. | reverse complement strand
TGAATGGTGCATACAATAAGTCAGAGACATCCGAAATGCCATTTAAGACTGTCTCCAAATCGACCTTCCTCCCCAGAGGTCAAAAGCTGGAGATGTATTTTGAAAATACAGCACTGAACGTTTTGAAAAGGGGAATTGTGGAAATTTTGACCTCAGTAATATTTCTAGTGGTCATCGCCTTTGCATTCTATTACCTCTATCAAACGATCAAGAGCCAAAAAGAATTAGCAGATATCAAGGCCGACTTGATCGGAAATATCACCCACGAATTCAAAACTCCAATTGCCACCACACTAGCTGCCATAGAAGGAATTGAGCTATTTAACACTAAAAACGATCCTGAAAAAACAAAACGATACCTCGGGATTTCCAAAATCCAACTACTCAAACTGAATCAAATGGTGGAGAAACTTTTGGAAACAGCCACGCTGGATTCTGAGCAACTCGGTCTCAAGCCTGAATCGATTGATCCTGTTCCGGTATTGCGTTCATTGGTCCAAAAATATCAAACCATTAATCCGGAAAAGACAATCGAGCTGATTCTTCCAAGTACTATTAAATCACTTAATGTAGATCCGTTTCACTTTGAAAATGTAATCTCCAATCTTTTGGACAATGCTGAGAAGTATGGAGGCAATGAAATCCGGATTGTATTGGAACAAAATGGGATCAACAAAATTCGGGTTTGGGACAGTGGTGGAAATATTTCTTCTACTGATCAAAGCCGGGTATTTGAGCAGTTCTACCGCATCCCAAAAGGGAATCTACATGACATAAAAGGCTTTGGAATTGGATTGTATTATGTGAAAAAAATCATTGAAAAACACGGAGGTGAAATCAGCCTGGAATCTGGAAAAAACAGTACCTCATTTATCACAATCTGGCCATGAGCAAAATCAGAGTACTTCTAGCGGAAGATGAAATCGCCTTAGGCATGATCATACAGGAAAGTCTTGAGAGCCGAGATTTTAAAGTAATACTTTGTCCCGATGGCCAAAAAGCATGGGAAGAATATCAGCGATCAAAACCTGATGTATTGGTCCTGGATGTGATGATGCCAAAAAAAGACGGCTTTTCACTCGCCGAGCAAATCCGAAAAACCGATCCTTATACTCCGATTATTTTCCTGACCTCCAAAAGCCAGACCGAAGATGTGGTCAAAGGATTCAGGATCGGAGCCAATGATTATGTTCGGAAGCCTTTTAGCATGGAAGAATTGATTGTACGAATCAAAGCTCAGCTGGATCGACTTCGAATCCGCCAGAATCAATCAGATTGGATTGCGGTTGGCAATTATTCATTTCATCCGACAAAGCAATTACTCAAATTCAAAGAGCAAGATAGTACGCTGACTGCGCGTGAGGCTTCCCTTCTTCAAATTTTGGTGGAACATGCCAATGAAGTAACCGACCGAAGTTTGATTCTAACTCAGATTTGGGGTTCGGATGACTTTTTCAATGCACGCAGTATGGATGTGTTTATCACCAAGCTTCGCAAAAAACTTCAGGATGATCCTCAAATCCAGCTACTGAATGTTCGTGGATTTGGATACAAATTGGTTTGTTAAAGAGTTGGAGTTTTTAGAAATATTTGGGATAAACGCAATTCGATTAATACCAATCAATTTTAGATTAGAATAAGTCGGATTATGAACTGAGATCCGTTGTGAGAGCTGAAATTTATAAAAATCATAAACAGATCGACATAGAAAAGGTCACAGATTTAAATCTAAAAGAACAAATACATTTCTATTTATTCAAAGCCGCTTCGGTCCGGCTCAAGTTTTTGATAAATAATTCCAGATCTCGATGGTTGCTTTTTTTCCCAAGTTCCACCGCTTTCTCAAAAGACTGAGCAGCTTGCTGCACTCGATCTACTGCCAAAAGCCCATCTCCGAAGCTGTCATAAACATTTGCTGAATTGGGATGATTTTCCAAAT
>JBDNIP010000231.1:0-9750 GCA_041688245.1 Algoriphagus sp. | reverse complement strand
TAAGCCAGTAATATTTGGAGTATTGACTCCAAATACCCAACAGCAAGCACTGGATCGAGCAGGAGGAAAGCATGGTAATAAAGGCGATGAAGCCGCCATCACTGCCATTAAAATGCTAAGCTTTTAATAAAAATACTACGCTCAAAAACCTATTGTATGAAAATCATGAAATTCGGCGGGACCTCAGTGGGTCGCCCAGAACGTATGCATCAGGTGAAAGACTTGATCACTCGCAGCGAAGAGCCAAAAATTGTCGTGCTTTCTGCCCTTTCAGGTACGACCAACGCCTTGGTTGGGATTGGAGAAGCATTAGCTGCTGCTGATCGCGTACTTGCAAAATCAAGAATCGATGAATTGAATGCTCATTATTTGAGCTTCTATTCTGAGCTGTTAAAGACAGATTTGGCAAGAGAAAAAGCAGAAGTAATAATCCAAGAGCATTTCGAATTCTTGAATATTCTCCTAAAAATCTCCTTTAATGAGGCTATTAATCGGGATATTCTGGCACAAGGAGAATTACTTTCTACAAAGTTATTTCAAACACTTTTAGAGGAATTTGAGATTCCTTCCAAATTTTTAGTCGCTTTGGATTTTATGAGCATCGATGAGAATTCTGAGCCGGAGCTTGGAAAAATCTCTGAGAAACTCAAAGCTATTTTAGCTCATAATCCTGATGGGAAAATCTTTGTGACTCAAGGCTACATTTGCAGAAATCACCGCAACGAAGTGGATAACCTCAAGCGCGGTGGTTCAGATTATACTGCTTCACTTATCGCAGCAGCTATCCAAGCTTCAGCCTGTGAGATCTGGACAGACATTGACGGCATGCATAATAATGATCCCCGAGTAGTAGATCGTACGCGTCCTATTGCTGAGATGTCTTTTGATGAAGCTGCTGAGTTGGCCTACTTTGGTGCCAAAATTCTTCACCCTGCTTCCATCTGGCCAGCGCAACAGTTTAATGTTCCGGTAAAATTGCTCAACACCATGCAACCGGAAGCTTTAGGGACTTTGATCAAAGAGAAGGTGCAAACCGTCGGTGTCAAAGCGATCGCTGCCAAAGATGGGATCACCGCCATCAAAATCAAATCAAGTCGAATGCTTTTGGCTTATGGTTTCTTACGGAAGGTATTTGAGATCTTCGAGAAGTATAAAACTCCAATCGACATGATCACTACCTCTGAGGTGGCTGTCTCTGTAACCATAGATGATTTGACACATTTAAGCCAAATTCTGGAAGAATTGAATCAGTTAGGGACAGTAGAAGTAGACCGAAATCAAACAATTATTTGTATTGTCGGAAATTTGGTTTCCGAAACTAAAGGAGTACTGAAATCCGTAATGGATTCGTTACTTCCTTATCCTATCAGAATGGTCTCTTATGGGGGAAGCCGGCATAACGTATCCGTACTTTTAGACTCCAACTTCAAAAAAGCAGCACTTCAGAGTTTAAATGAAGGAGTTTTCAGCTGGGCGAATTAGAGGTGTAGAGAATGGATATTAAGAGAATGAGAGATTGACAGATCCGAAAGCTTTCGGGAGAGATTTCGTTATAAGTGTGAAGACCATTCTAACAGAATAGAATTATTGAAGAGCCGGATTTGTGTCCGGTTCTTTTATTCAAATGGATTCGTGTTACTTTTGTCAAATGAAAAAAGATAACCCTAAGCAGGGATTTCTTCAGCGATTACAAACCAAGTGGAAATTGGAAAGCCTTTTTCAAGTGGTGATGGTCTTGGTAGTTTTTGCCTGCACCGGCTTCACTATCCTGTTTATCAAAAACCCAATTCTAGATTTTTTTGGTGTAGAAAAAGGTGGATTTCTAAACACACTTTTTTACTTACTTCTAGTCCTTCCACTCTACCAGATCTTTCTGCTGATCTATGGATTTATATTTGGTCAGTTTCGCTTTTTCTGGGAAAAAGAAAAGCAGATTTTTAGAAGAATTGCTCAGATCTTTAGTAAAAAGACCAAATAATATCCAAGTTTTTCGAGCTCAACTGATTCTACTCCAATTCACTGCATGCTTCTTTTGCTGGCGGATTTGGCGAAGAATCGGAGCGTTTTCAGGAAGATTCAACGTCGGATCATTTACCAATACTTGCTGAGCGGCATCCCGGGCTAGAGTCAATATCGCCGCATCTTTGCTCAAATCAGCAATCAATAAATCCGTGATTCCACTTTGCTGGGTTCCCATCAGATCTCCCGGACCCCGCAACCTCAGATCTACATCCGCAATCTCAAAGCCGTCATTGGTTCGCACCATGGTGTTCAGTCGGACTCTCGAATCTTTGGACAGTTCATATTTGCTCATCAGCACGCAGTAGCTCTGCTCTGCTCCTCTTCCCACTCGACCTCGAAGTTGATGCAGCTGAGAAAGCCCGAAGCGCTCAGCGTTCTCTATTATCATAACGGAGGCGTTTGGTACATTGACTCCAACTTCGATCACAGTAGTTGCCACCATGATTTTAGTCTCACCTTTGATAAAACGCTTCATTTCGTAGTCTTTGGCAGCTGCTTTCATATCGCCATTCAGGATGCTGACTGGATAGTTTGGGAACGCTCGGGTAATACTTTCAAATCCATCAATCACATTTTTCAGATCCAATGTCTTGGACTCTTCGATCAATGGATAGACGATATACACCTGTCTTCCTTTTTTGACTTCTTCATTGATGAAGCCAAAGACTTTTAAGCGATCCTTGTCAAAGCGGTGCACCGTTTGAATAGGTTTCCGCCCTGCCGGAAGCTCATCAATAACCGATATGTCCAGATCACCATACAGTGTCATCGCCAAAGTTCGTGGAATCGGCGTAGCAGTCATAACCAATACATGCGGAATAAAGGCCTCATTTTTTGCCCAGAGCTTCGCCCGCTGCGCCACCCCAAATCGATGTTGCTCATCTACAATCGCCAGTCCCAAGTTTTTGAACTGTACGATATCTTCCAAAAGTGCATGTGTACCGATCAGGATTTTGAGTTCACCCGAAAGCAAATCCTCATGGATCACTCGTCGCTGGGCCTTCTTGGAGGATCCTGTAAGCAAAGCGATCTTGATCCCCATCATATCTGAAAACTCCTTTAATCCTTCGTAATGCTGATTTGCAAGAATCTCCGTTGGTGCCATCAGGCAAGTCTGGGCTCCCGAGCTGATCGCAATCAAAGCACATATAAAAGCCACCATTGTCTTACCACTTCCCACATCACCTTGGATCAAGCGGTTCATTTGCTTTCCAGACTTCAAGTCCTTGAAAGATTCACGGATTACACGCTTTTGCGCGCCTGTCAATTCAAATGGAATGTGATTATTATAGAATTCAGTCAGTAGTTCCGTCTTCCCTAAGACTTGTCCCATATACTTTTCAGTACGTGTCACTTTCATTTTGAGAAGGCGAAGCTGTAGGTAAAAAAATTCTTCAAACTTCAATCGCATTCGGGCTCGCTGCAGCAGATTAGGCTCGGCAGGGAAATGAATTTGCTTAATTGCTTCTTGTCGATCGATCAATTGATATTGATCTCGGATGGCATCGGGAATCGTCTCTTGGATATGAGGCAAACTTCCCAGTACCAATCCTTCCATAATCTTGGAAATCCCACGAGAATCCAAAAATCTATTTCGGAGTTTTTCCGTCGTGGAATAGACCGGCTGAAAGTTATTCCGCTGTTCATTTGCAACTGTTATGGGCTCCATTTCTGGATGTGCAATGCTCCATTTTCTTCCAAAGAGTGCAGGTTTTCCTAAAAAAATAAAAACTCCGCCGATTGGTAATTTCTTTTGAACCCACTGAATTCCTTTAAACCAAGTGAGCTCCATCTCACCAGTTTCATCTGCCACTTGAGCCACCAATCGGTTTTTATTCCCCATGGATACCAGCTCAACCTTCTGGATTTTAGCAATGATTTGCACATTTTCCAACTCTGGAGAAAGTTCTCTTATTTTGAAAAATTTCGTCCGGTCTTCATACCGAAATGGATAATGTTGGAGTAATTCACCGTAAGTGAATATATTCAACTCCTTATTCAACATCGCCGCTTTCTGCGGTCCTACGTTTTTGAGAAATTCAATTTTAGTGTCGAAAAAGCCTGCCAAGTAATCTGATTTTTAGTTATGAAGCAAATTAGCCCGAGTCTTCTCAATAGACAATAGAAATGTCTTGAATTGTCAAGATTCAGTCGAAATCCCTGTAATATTAGAAAATATAAGTCCCAAATCAGTTCGGTGGGACTGCAAGCTTTGGAGCAAAATCATTTGATTTTTTGCGCGATGGAAGTTTTGCTCGGGATAGGCAACTTGATAATATACGTTGCCCTCCAAGTGATCAGTGAAGAACCGAATCCCCATCAAGCAAGTCATCACCTCACCACCAATCAGCAGAGATTTAGCTTCTTTTTGACCCACCCAGTCGCCCGCTCCTGCCCAGTATCCAGTGAGCAATTTCTCAAAAGTTGAGACCAGTAATTTTTGACTGGTCCAATCCTGGCTCATCTCTTCAGCTGCACTGGCTACAGTTCGTACTAAATCTCCAAAGTCGTAAAGCAAATAACCTGGCATAATGGTATCCAAGTCGATTACTGCAACTACTTTTAAGAGATCGTGAGAAAAAATCAGGTTGTTTATTTTGGTATCATTGTGCGTGATCCGTTGCGGAATCTCATGTATGATAGTTAGATAAGTTTCCACGAGTTGCTTCTGCGCAAGGTAAAAGTCCAAAATTTGGGTTTCGGCAGCACTTAAATTTTGGGCCAATTTTGCCACTTCTTCCAGTCGATCAAACCGGATATCTAGTCGATGGAAATTAGGAATAGTTTGGGCAAACTGGTCTAAGGGAAAACTATCTGCCCATCTGGAAAAAAGCGCATAGGCCGCTGCTGCTAAGATCGCTTGATTTGGATCGTTAATCTGTTGCAGCGTTTTACCTTCGACAAAATCAAATAGTCTATATAACCTTTCTTGAAACACTACTGTTCCACACCCCTGTCGGCTAAGGACAGGAAGCGGAAGCTGAAATGGCAGTTGTGTCAAATCACCTAGTCGGCTAATAAGCGTAAGATTACCGTTGATCCGTTCCGGATATTTAAAAACGTTTGAGTTGAAGCCTTGAAGTATAAATTTGCGCTTGCCAAACTCGATCAAGAATGTCTGATGGATTAACCCAGCCCCAAACTTTTCAAATCTAACTTCTTCTGTTCCCTCTACATGAAACTGTTTGATCAACTCAAGGATATCAGTTTGATCCATTTTCAAAACTACTCAGATTTTTAATTCATAAGACAAAAACCAAGCTCTTACTATCTTTTATAAGTATGATTTTATGCAATCAATTTTAAGTCATGTTTTTAAAATTTATTAACTAAGCTAAGGTACAATTAGCAATTTTTTTGTTATTTGGCCCGAATAAAATAAAACCACCCCCTATGAATATTACTGGAATTGATTGGGCAATCATTGTTGCATTCTTTATCATTTCTTTGCTGATCGGTGTATTTACTTCTAAGAAAGCAGGAACCTCTGCAAAAGAGTTTTTCCTATCAGGCCGAAATATGCCTTGGTGGCTATTGGGAGTTTCGATGGTAGCGACCACTTTCTCTGCAGACACCCCTAATTTGGTTACTGATATCGTACGAAAGAATGGTGTAGCAGGCAACTGGGCTTGGTGGGCTTTCCTCTTGACTGGAATGTTGACTGTCTTTGTTTATGCAAAACTTTGGCGTAGATCTGAAGTAACTACGGATTTGGAGTTTTATGAACTTCGATACTCAGGAAAGGGAGCCGCCTTTCTTAGGGCATTCCGTGCGATTTATTTAGGAGTCTTCTTTAATGTGGTAATCATGGCCACAGTATCGCTGGCAGCCATCAAAATAGGCGGAGTGATGCTAGGTCTAATGCCCTATGAGACGTTGCTCATTACTTCGGTTGTCACTGTGATTTACAGCTCCTTGGGAGGTTTGAAAGGAGTGCTGTTAACTGACTTTTTTCAATTTTTCATTGCAATGTTTGGTGCTTTTGCCGCAGCGTATTACATCCTGGATCTACCTCAAATTGGTTCCTTGGAAAATTTGTTGACCCACGATAACGTAGCAGGAAAACTTGACTTCCTTCCTGACTTTTCAGACCCAAATGCGTATATCCCCTTATTCCTGATGCCGATCGCTATTCAGTGGTGGGCTACATGGTATCCAGGTGCTGAGCCAGGAGGCGGAGGTTACATTGCACAGCGTATGCTTGCGGCCAAAGATGAAAAGAATGCCATCGGTGCAACCCTCTTTTTTAATATAGTGCATTATGCAGTACGACCTTGGCCATGGATTTTAATTGCTTTGGCATCCTTGATTATCTTTCCAAATGTTTCTGACATCTCAGCTGCATTTCCGGAGATCCCAGCTGATAAGCTAGGCGATGACTTAGCCTATTCAGCAATGCTGACTTTCTTGCCAACTGGCTTGATCGGAATCGTTTTGGCTTCCTTGATCGCAGCGGTGATGTCCACGCTTTCTACTCATTTGAATTGGGGATCTTCCTATATTGTAAATGACTTTTATCTGAGATTTTTGAAGCCAGAAGCTACAGACAAACAACTGGTGGCTGTGGGAAGAATCTCAACTGTAGGCTTGATGACACTATCGGCTGTGCTGGCTTTAGCACTTTCAAGTGCTTTAGATGCATTTAATATTTTGCTTCAAATCGGAGCAGGAACGGGCTTGATCTTTATCTTGAGATGGTTTTGGTGGCGAATCAATGCATACACTGAGATCTCTGCAATGGCCATTTCATTCGTAGTTGCGATTTTCTTTGAGCTTATTAATCCAAAAGTAAATTGGATTATGATTCCCGAAAACCAGACATATCTCAAGCTTATTTACAGTGTCTCTATAACAACCGTAGGATGGCTTTTGGTGACATTTTTAACTCAACCGGAGAAGGATGAAGTGCTTTTAAGCTTCTATCGTAAAGTAACTCCAGCAGCATTTGGATGGAAAAAAGTTCTTGATCGCTATCCCAATGAAAGACAAGTTATTGGTCAACTTCCAAAGGAAATTGGGCTGATGATGATCGGCTCAGCAATGGTTTATGCAGCGCTCTTCTCTGCGGGATTTTTCATTTATGGAAATATGCTTGGTGGGTCAATCGCAGGAGTTATAGCACTTGCAGGAGGCGTGGTGATTATCCGTTCTTGGAAAAATCTGAATTAATCTAAAAATTTAACTGAATTCATCAGGTGGGCCATGTCCACCTTGATGTATTCAATTACTGGAGCAAGGGAATCATTTTTCATTGCAGTATTGAAATAGAGTGCCCCCCTCAAAAAATGTTGCGTAGAGTCCGTAACAAAAAACTGGAACTGGGTCGGCACCTCTCCCTCTAATTCTGCCACCACTGCAACATAACCTTCCGGTGTGACCAAAATACCTTCTTCGATTCCATAAGCCATTTTTTGATGCTTGGCAGTAAGCTTAAAAGCATCTTCAGAAAGTGATTTGAAGTCGATGTTTTCTCCATCGATGTTTTTATAAGTCAAATGAACTTTGGCTCCAAAATCAGTATAGTTTAAATTAATCCAAGTATCCTCTATAAGATTAAATGAGTCCTTTTCCACTTGAGCGGATTCAGAATAATCAAGTGTGTATGGATACCCTTCCGCTAACTTCAAAAATGAATGTGTTGGCAGATCAATTCGATTATACCCTTGTGGTTTTGGTAAGAAATTCTGTTCACATGAAGCAAACAATGGAAGGGACAAGACCAAATAAATAGCTTTTCTCATAACTTAAAAATTAGATAATCGGTTTGATTTCATCAGACAACGATAAATTTTTACTAGTGAACCAAGCCCAAAACAAGGTGAAAAATTTAGTCAAGTTTTTTTCCTTTAGCATTTCACCGTGAATTTACTTCATAGCAAGTACCCAAGTAATACCTGAAACTTCTAGAGAATAATTCATGAGTAACTAGTCGGAAAACGAGTAGTTAACGTGTAATGTTTCATATAAAATACCAGATTCATACATGGACTGTAAGATCAATCCAGCCGCAAGATCATTTAAAGAGTAGATTCATCACATCAGTTCTGCAATCACATTAATTTCTCAAAGCTACTGGATTGGCAGAGAAGCTGCATTTAGCGTTGATATTAAAATTTCCACTAACGCCCAATTAGCAGATTACGTGGCAAAATTCTATAATTAGTGTGTCAAGATAATGGCTTCACTCAAATGCAGCACAAGACAAAGAAATTCAAGATGAATTTGAAAATTAAGCCTCTTTAAATGAAGCTATGGCATATTTGATCGATTACAACACCATCGTGGGCAAGTGCTTTAGCTTACCTGAGAGCACATGGAGTGGAAAACCCTGCATGTGTGACCTTCCAAAGTAAATCACATAAAAAAAGCGACAATCAATTGTCGCTTTTTTTATGTGATTACTCTCTGATCCACGCTATTTTTTCATCCATGGATTCTCTTTTCCCTTCCGGCCAATTATCTGAAGCAGGTTTGGCGATATAGAAGAATCCCATCAGAATATCCTCCCCCTCAAGCCCAAAATCTTCTCTGGCTTCAGGCCAAAACGTTGGTCCCCCAGTTCCCCAATAGGCTGCGAGACCATGAGCTGAAGCAGTCAGATACATATTTTGAACGGCCATCGCAGTGGCTGAAATCTCCTCCATCAAAGGAATTCCTTGTGATCTTTTCATCAAGATCGCAATCACATGTGATGCTTTCTGAGGGCTATCAATAAATTTCTGAAAGGTGACCTCCGAAAAAGGTGTACCATTTTTCTCAGCACGCATCTTATACATATCAGCCTGATATTGGCCAAAAGTCTTCAAGCCATCGCCCGTATAGACAATAAATTGCCAAGGCTGAGTCAGCTTATGAGTCGGTGCCCAGCGCGCATTTTCAAGCATTTCCTCAATGATAGAATCATCAATAGGATCATTCTCTTTGAATTGGGAAACAAACATGGAGCGGCGTCCACGGATAATTTTAGTCACTTCTTCGACATTGAAATCGGGTCTTTGCATAGTTTGATTTAATAATAAATATGGGACTGAAAAATAAAGGTAAATCAATCCACAAAAGTTTCCTTGATGACAGATTTACATTTTTGAATTTCAGACTTACTGAGCGTCTCAAAAATTTTTACAATCCGAACTTTCTCAATCGTTCTGATTTGATCAATGGCGATCATTCCTTTTTTACCATTATGAAAAACTGCGACTCTTGAAGGATACTTCGAAAGGTTAGTAGTCACTGGAGCCATTATAATCGTATTCAACTGTTGATTCATCTCATCAGGAGAAATAATCACGCAGAGTCTTGTTTTCTTTATTTCGCTCCCAATGGTCAGGTCAAGATTGACCAAGACAATCCGATAATGACTTATTTCCATTCTTCAAGATGATCTTCATCTGTGAAACCATCCATCAAAAGCTTATCATCGCCAGCGGCTCTCATTTTTGCAAAAGCCGCTCCCCAGCCATCCCTCACATTCTGAATAGGTCTAAGCACGATTTGATCCTCTTCGAGAATCACTTCCACCTTTTCCCCTAAATCATATTTTTCAATGATCATCTTTGATAGTATGAGCCCTTTAGAATTTCCGATTTTAATGATTGAGGCTTCCATAATTAATAACAGTTTGTAATTACAAAGTAATAACTTTTGGAAGTAAATCTACATTATCTGACAAGTTTTTCCAGAAACGTCCGAATGTCTTTTGCCAAGGCGTCAAAGTCTTCTTGCCTGTTA
>JBDNIP010000230.1:0-6246 GCA_041688245.1 Algoriphagus sp. | reverse complement strand
TTGGGAATCGGTAGGCACGAAAAACCCATAATCCTAAAAGGTTATTCTCATTGACTCTCCGTTCGGAAGATCCATCGTCATCCAACAGCCTTTCTTGGTGCATACCTCTTTGATTTCTCCTGAGATCTTTCCAGAGAAAGTTCCATCACTGTTCACTTGACTTAGCATCTCCAATGCGTTTATAACTTCATCCGCAGTTAATATTTCTCCATAATTGCCTGGTATAGCAGTATCAAGGTCAATGAGGATTTCGGCTTTTTCTTCAGCATTTTTACAGGAAAAAGTTAATCCAAGTCCAAGGATGGTTACTAATAAATATCGTTTATTCATCTTATTTCATGTTAGTGAAAGTAAAAATAGGACTTAGAAGCGCAATGAAAAAGAATAACAATAAAGATTATTATGTGTATCCGCAATCACACCGGTAAAAGACAAAAAACTTATACTATATGGTAAACACTAGTATTTCGGTTATCCTTCGTCAGCCTATACCCCGCATCAGTAGGCCTGCCTCGCTGTGGCGGGCCCCGCTGTCAGTCAAGCAAAGAAAATTAGATTACCGTCATAATTGCGGATAATCATAAAAATTAGCATTCGTTTAAAGTCAAGAATAGAAATAAAATGAAAGCTATCAATTTGCAAAAAAAGATGTCTACGAAAATAATTTCAACAATTTTAGCAATAAAACTTCTATTTTTTTGACAATACTGTAATTTTGCTTGTGAAAATCTAGCCCCCCATGCCTCAAACCACGAAATTCATCATTGATTTTGACAGTACATTTACTCAGGTAGAAGCGCTGGATATTTTAGGAGAAATAAGCCTTGCCAATGACCCCGATCGAGATCGGAAACTTCAGTCCATTATTGATATCACAGACAAAGGAATGGATGGAACTTGGACATTCCGCGAAAGTCTGGAGCAGAGAATAGTGATTTTGAATGCTACTAAAAGTCAGATTAGTGAGTTGATTGATGTGTTAAAGAAGAAAGTGTCCAAGTCCTTTGAGCGAAACAGGGAATTTCTAAAAGATAATGCTGTCAATATTTATATTGTCTCTAACGGGTTCAAAGATTTTATCATTCCCATTGTTGCGGATTATGGCATCCATGAATCTAATGTATTCGCAAACGAATTTGTTTATGATGAAACTGGAAGAATCATTGATTTTAACAGGGAAAATCCACTTTCTAAAAATAATGGTAAAGCTGAGACAATAAGGAAAATCAATCTAGGCGGAGATATCTATGTGATTGGTGATGGGTACACTGATTATGAAATCAAGGCCTCTGGTCTTGCAAATAAGTTCTACGCTTTTACCGAGAACGTAAGTCGCCCTAGTGTCACTGCTCAGGCGGATCATATTGCTCCAAGCTTGGATGAAATTCTTTATGTAAATAATTTAAATAAGAAATTTTCATACCCAAAGAGCCGAATCAAAGTTCTTTTGCTTGAAAATGTACATCAGATCGCTGTTGATCGTTTCAATGATGAAGGATATGACGTCGAAGTAGTTGGATCCGCACTGAGCGAAGATGAGCTCTGTGAGAAAATCAAAAATATCTCGATTCTGGGGATTCGCTCCAAAACTAATGTGACTAAGAAGGTATTGGAAAATGCCAATCGTCTTCTGTCAATAGGTGCTTTTTGCATCGGCACCAATCAGATTAACTTGGAGACTTGTCAAGAGATGGGCATTGCAGTTTTTAATGCACCTTTTAGTAATACCCGTTCGGTGGTAGAAATGGCTATCGCAGAAATTATTTTCCTGATGAGAAATCTTGCGGATAAGTCAGTAGCAATGCATCAGGGGAAGTGGGATAAATCAGCTAATGGAAGTTTTGAGATTCGAGGCAAAAAGCTTGGAATCGTAGGTCATGGAAATATTGGTGCACAGCTTTCTGTTTTAGCGGAGAATATGGGGATGAATGTATTTTATCACGATGTTATCGAAAGACTCGCACTGGGGAATTCTACTAAATTGGATTCGTTGGATGAGCTGCTGAAGACCTGTGATGTAATTACCCTTCATGTGGATGGGAGAAAAGAAAATGAAAATCTGATTGATCAATCGAAAATAAAACTAATGAAGAAAGGTGCGATTTTGGTTAATCTGAGCCGCGGTCATGTGGTCGAAATCCCAGCCCTGAGTAATGCCATACGCTCTGGCCACCTTGGAGGATGTGCCGTAGATGTATTCCCAGAAGAACCTAAAAATAATTCAGAACCTTTCGAATCTGAGTTGATCGGTTTGCCCAATACTATTCTCACACCCCATATCGGTGGTAGTACGCTTGAGGCTCAGCAAAATATTGCTCGGTTTGTGCCTGGCAAAATCATGGAATACGTCAATACCGGTAACACCTACAATTCAGTAAATTTTCCGAATATTCAACTTCCGTTCTTACAAGATGCACATCGATTGATACACCTGCATCGAAATGAACCAGGAGTATTAGCCAAGATTAATCAAATCTTGGCCAACTATGAGGTGAATATTGTAGGACAATATTTGAAAACCAATGAGAACATTGGTTACGTGATTACTGACATAAATAAAGCTTATTCTTCTGATGCGATTAATGAATTAAAAGAAATACCTGGTACTATCCGTTTTAGAATGCTTTACTAATAAAGAAAAGTCTCGTGTATCATTGCTTTTTTGATTAGTCTCAATGTGCTTAATTGTCTAATAATCGCCTATGGTAATTTATTTGACCCAAATGATAATTTAAATGACCGTAGAGATGAAGCAAGAAAAAACAGTAAGTCATCTGATATCCGAAGACCTCCAACGGATAATTCTTTGAAAGTAGACTATCGTCCATTCCTTCTAAACTTACAATTACTTGATTTTTGCAGGAAACTATCTGTTTCAGAAGCTCGGCTTGAGGAATACCTGTCCCAGCGAATTCAAACTTCCGATTTCGCTGGTAATCATAGCCTCCAATTTCTTTGCCTATAAAATACTTCAAATTCCCTACTAGATGTAGTGTTAGGTTTCCTGCTGAATTGGTAATTTGATTAGTGGTAGTCCAGAGATTTTTTTCATCCTCATAGCTTTCGATTTCTTTCTTGAAGCGATCTATATCTCTTTCAAAAAGTTGAACAATATTTTTTACTTTCATAGGTATAAAAATTAGGTGGAATAGTTCTCGGACACCTCTGCCACTTTGAGATCGTATTTGTTATTTGCATAACCAAAATCTTTGAAAAATTTTGCTGAAGTGGTCCAATCCCCACGCTATAACTGTCTCATCATTCCGAATATAGCTACATATTGCAATGATATTGGTTCAATTAATTTTATTATTATACTTTTAATCTACAAAATATTGGGAAGCTAAGTTTTAAATCATCAGACGCTATTATCTGGCAACTCCTCCAAAGCTATACGACAAAGGGCTACTTCTTTTAGTATAGGATCTATTCCAAGAGAGACTAGTTTTTATAATCTCGACTATTTCTTTGTCCCACTTTGGCAGTACTTTTTTGTTCATCAGCGTAATAGATTCTCGTCACTGCTTGTAGAAAGGGAGACTGGATCATTTTTTCCTTCTTTTAATTTTGCCCAAAAAATATGAGTCTCAAAAAGAATTTCAAGTTTGCAATCTAAAAGAAACCTTGCCCAGAACGCTCGACTTTATAGACAGCCTTGATTGACATGAACTCCACAGCAAACTTTTTTGAAAAATTGACCTGATCATTAGTGTCGAAAAATCGATCTCTAAGACCTGAGTTAGTTTGGTTTTATCAAGAAACACAAGCCTAGGTTTTAAAACCTACCTGTGCATCAATTACCAATTTGTTACTGGCTTGGAAGTCCTTGACGACAAACGCTCTTGTTCCACCAAAATACTGTGAAATCGGAATCTCGAGGCCTACTGTGATTCGTAATTCTAGTAAAAAACTTACTGAAGATTCTCTGGATCTAAATCTTAGTTTTTTGTAAATAGGAATGATTTAAAAAATAAAAAGTACCTCAATTAAACTGAAGTACTATTATATATCAATCGTTTTATCATCTCATTCTGGATCTATCACATTTTCTCTTTCACCAAATTTGCTTTCGTTTTTTGAAGATGGCTTTGTAGTTTGAGGAGCTTCCGGAGTCGTATTTGATGAAGCCGGTCTTGGATTTTTATCTTGGCGAGAATGCTGAGGCTTATTTTTAGGTTTATCCCCTTCACGTTTTTTGAAATTAGATTTATTGCCTGATTTGAAATTTCCACCTTCTTTTTTTGCTTCACCTGTATATGTTGGGCCTGCTTCCATGCCTTCGGGAAGTGGATTCTGTGTAACCTGCATCCCAATTAATTTTTCAATTCGAACAAATTTATACTGGTCCTTAGGATTAACAAAAGTGATCGCTTCGCCTTCCTTGTCTGCTCTTGCAGTTCTTCCAACTCGGTGTACATAATCTTCCGGATCAGAGGGAGTGTCATAGTTAATTATTAATTCAATACCGACCACATCTATTCCCCGTGAGATAATATCGGTGCCCACAAGAATTTTAACTGCTCTATTTTTGAAGGCGGCCATGATTTTCTCTCGCTCTACCTGCTCTAGATCAGAGTGAAATGCTTCTACGTCAAATTGCTTTCGAAGAACTTTGAACAGTGACTTTACCTTTTCTTTAGTTGACGCAAAAATTATTACTGCCTCGTATTCTTTTTGAGAAAGAATCTTCTTGACAAGTCCTTCTTTTTGAGTGTCATACACTGAATACATCGATTGAGTAACTCCTTCTGCAGTTTGGCCCAGTGCAATTGAAATCTCTACTGGTTTGTTCAGAAACTTCATGCTAAACTGCCGAATTTTAGTGGGCATTGTAGCAGAGAACAGAATAGTTTGTCGTTGCTTGGGAAGGTAATTTACAATCTTCAAAATATCATCTGAAAATCCCATATCCATCATTCGATCTGCTTCATCTAAGATAAGATGCTGAAGAGAACTGAGATTTATTTTGCCACCGGCAAGTAATGCATTCAATCGACCTGGGGTTGCCACTATGATATCTGCTCCTAGTTCAAGTGCCTTTTTCTGCTGTTCCCATACGACTCCATCTCCACCTCCATAGATAGGAATGGAACTGATTCCTAAAAAGTAGGAAAAGCCCTGAATCTGCTGATCGATTTGAATTGCCAATTCACGTGTTGGGGCCAAGATTAACGTATTGAGATTTGTAATACCCGACTTGCTTATTTTATTCAGTATAGGCAAGATGAAAGCTGCTGTTTTTCCAGTTCCTGTTTGAGCACATGCGATCAGGTCATTATTGTCCATGATCACGGGGATTGCTTTCTCCTGAATAGGGGTTGGCTTTTCATAACCCATCGCATTCAGGCCATCCTGAAGTGAAGGTTCGAAATTAAATGATGAGAATTCCAAAGTTGAGGTGATTATATATTTTTAAAAAAGACAGAAAATTCCTGTCTTATCAAATATAACTCTGAATCTAATACAAACCCAAATCTTTGATGTGAGTAATGAGTCTAAACGCCAATTTGATCCCAAAATTGATTGAATCAGGCAATTAACCTATATTTCATCACGATTTAAATAAATCAACATGAAATGAAATGTAAGCTTTACATCAAACCCTTAGTATTCTTTACCTTTTCATTTTTCCTCAGCTTAACCTTAGCTATTGCCCAGAATTTCGAGCTAAAAGGGAAAATTGTGGATTCTGAATCTCAACAGTTCCTAGACGAAGTTAGCGTGACATTAAGAGGTACAGCCTTTGGTCAAACGTCTGTTGCAGGAGGTAACTTTAGCTTCAAAAATATCGCGCCGGACCGATATGTGCTTTCGCTTAATCTTGATGGATATAATAATTACGAGCAAATTGTCAAGCTTGGAGATGATCTTGACCTTGGGCGGATTTACATGGTGAAATTCGGTGCAGAAGGTACCGGTGCTGCGCTACAAAAAACCATCCGTGCAACCAATATTACTAATTTATTCAATGACCGGCCCAATATGTTGGGAGGAAACATGGTGTATGGAATAGCTCCTGAAGCGGTTAAGGTGGAAGGAAATAATTACTTGGATAAAAAATGGAATACTGCCTCTCTCCTACTTTACAGGGATCAAAAGCTTTTGGAAGGTTATAGAGTTCGGTACAATATTACTGCAAATCAATTTGAGCTGATGGAGCCAGAATCCAATACTGTATCAGTTATGATGGGATTGCGAATTCAAAATTTGGTATGGGTTGATTCGGCCTACAAAGTACCCCGATAT
>JBDNIP010000229.1:0-3222 GCA_041688245.1 Algoriphagus sp. | reverse complement strand
GGAATGAGTGTCACTAATATTTCAGCCTTGAATGATGACACCCCAATTACCTATGATGAATTATTGGTTTTTGATGGGTATGTCAATGTTCACCTTTCAGCCGCGGAGCTGGGAACCTTAGTTGCTCAAGGTGATATAGGACAAAATGAGTTGACTGGAAAATTTAAGTCTTATGTCTTGGGTGAAAAAGCTGTAACAGGAATTAATGGTACAGCCACTTTTAGAGAAAGGGCTAATGGCTCTACATTGGCTATTTTAGAAGTTCAAAATACCATACCTGACAGTTCTCATCCAGCCCATATCCACGCAAATTCAGCTGCAGTTGGAGGAGGCATTGTTATTAGTTTAACTCCTGTAAATGGAAGCACAGGAATGAGCATGACCAATATTGTCGCTTTGGATGATATGACAGCTATTACCTATGCTCAACTATTGACTTATAATGGTTATATCAATGTCCACCTTTCCATGGCACAACTTGGAGTAGTAGTGGCTCAGGGAAATATTGGAAATAATTCAAATTAGGAATAGAAGACAGATAGTTTTGAAAAGCTCAAGATTGATTTCTTGAGCTTTTTTTATGAAAAAACAGTGATGAAGTCTTTCAGTGATTACAGATTTTCAGATTGCATATTACTGCATTTAGTTTCAAAAGTTACTTGGTATTTGAAATGCAAAACCTTCATGCTAGGAATTTCCAATACCAATTGGATGTACCACTTGTCTCTATGAGGCTAACTATTGAAAGCAAAAATGATGAAAAATATACGTACTGCTGTGTCTTTAGGTACAGCTCTATCCAAAGTGCCGTAGCCAAAGGCAGGGTAACTTTACACAAGGATTCTCTCTTCTGCATCCAGAGGCTGTCCCTAGGAAAGCAAGCTTGTTTAGATTTGTGAAAGAAGGATCATAAGCATCATATTCCACTATATCCTTTGAGATTTTATACGCGCCTTTTGCAAGACCCAATAGATATAGGAAGCGGTATATAAACTTTTGGATAAAAATCGAAAAAATCCTTCTGACTACCTTTATAAGCAGGACTCGATTAAGGTCAGTTCGGGATTTCTAGTTCCTAATCCAACCTCCCGTAAGCAAGATCCTTTTTTCTCTATTTTTCAATCTCCTATTTCACCGATCCAATCCCAACCGTTTCTCCTCCTCTTCTTTTGCTTTCATCGGCAGCTTCCATGAAGGCATAGATCTCTAGCGTTTCGGCAGCATCAACTGGTGAAATGCCGGATTTGAAGAATTCTGCAATTTTCACCGCCAAGGGTTCATAGCCCTCATATTTTCCCAGAACCAAGTTTCCTTCCGAACCGAAAGCAGTTCCTCCGTATTCATGTTTTCCTGTTCTCGTTCCTCTAAAAGTCCCTATTCTTCCATCTTTCCATTTTCCGATCACCACATCGGCATCGGGAGTACTTACTCGGCTCACTGATTCGCAACCTGGACCCATCACGGTAAAAAGGATTTCCACGCCATGGATTCCATACCAAAACAAATCTGGATGTCCAGCTTCTATAGTGGCTGGACTGAAGGCATCGCAACCTAGCACTTCCCCGATTTTTCCATTATGTCGAACTGCCTGTGCATTGCTCATATATCGCAGCGAGGAAGCCGAAAAGATGGGAACTCCAGCAGCTTCTGCTCCTTCATAAATCAATTGGGTATCCGCAAAACTCGACGCTACAGGTTTGTCGATGAAAAAAGGCTTTTTTGCCTGAATCACTTTTCTGGCTTGGGCAAGTCTCGGCTTTCCATCATTGGTTTCCAAAAGCACCACATCGACTTTTTCCAGCATCGCTTCAATAGAATCCGTAATCTCCACGCCCAATTCTTTGACTTGCGCTATGTAATCAGGGATCCGATCCATAGACGATTTGATATCCCGACTGCCATAAGGATAGGCCGCTGTCACTTTAAAACCTGCCAATTCTGGCCTTGGATTTTCTCCGTTAAAAAGCTTGGTAAATGCAGGGGAATGGGAAGTATCCAATCCAATGATACCAATTTTGATGGGATCAGCTTTGGAATTTGCGAAGAGCGAAAAGGGCAAAGCACTGAGACTTGCAGCAGCTCCTAGCACAGATGAATTCTTTATAAATGATCTACGGGATGATTTCATAAGTAACTGTTTTGTAATAGAATATTGTTAATCATATAAAGCTTTGATTTTAAAATGCCTCTTATTAACAAACCTTGGAGGTCTTTTCTCGAAGCTTTGATTTTGGAGTAAAGCTGATCGACCTCGAAGGTTTTGAATACTGACTGCTTTTTCAATATAAATCACCCTTTGAACAAAAACCTTCGAGGTTGAAAAAAACCTCAAAGGTTAGCAACTGCTACCTGAACCCTGCCTGCTGACCTAAACTTTAAAGAATATTTTTTTCCGATATAGAAAATATAGAAATAGCCAAACCAAAGCCAATGCACCAAGGCTTTCCATAACTGGGTACCAGTTCTCGCTTAAGGGTTTGTAAAGACCTTCAAACAATAACCTTGAGGTATATCTGAAATCGACAAAGCGATAAATCATGTAGATCGTCAAACTGTTCATCCCTACAATCACAAGGAAGAAGGACCATTTTTGAAATTTGAGGATATCGATGATCCAGTAAAACATGCCTAGGAAAAGGAAGGACATTCCAGAAGTCAAGAGTATGAAGGAACTCGTCCACAATCGCTTGAAAATCGGGAAATGAAGGCTCCATACCAGCGCAATGACAATACAAATCAAACTGGTAAACAGGATTTGCTTGAGTTTTTGGTTTTGAGAAAGGCTGGATTTTTTTAGAGTTTCCCCGCCAAAAGCTCCTAAGATCGTGAGACAGATCGCTGGAAAGGTGGTCAGGATTCCCAATTCATCGAATTGACCTTGCAGCAACCTTCCTGGTAGGAAAGTCCGATCAAACCAAGCGATTAAATTCCCTTCAAAACTCAGGTCACCAGCTCCAAAACCTGGAACAGGAATCAAGAAAACTACCGCATAATACAGCAGTAAAATTGCTCCTACGATCATCAGCCGCTTCATCGAATCAAAATTCAGGTAAAGCACAGTGGTGATAAACCCGGCAATTCCGATTCTTCCAAGCACAGATCCCAGACGGATTTGTTCCCAGTCAAAGAAAGGAAAAGGCGCATTTTTATCCAGCATACCCAAGGCAATCAGAATCAACATTCGGATCAAGGCTTTTCGATAGATTTCGTTTTTAGGAAACT
>JBDNIP010000228.1:0-2754 GCA_041688245.1 Algoriphagus sp. | reverse complement strand
TACTCTATGGTAAACACTAGCACCGTACTTCGTTCATCGGCTTGCCTCGCTGTGGCGGGCCTGCCTCGCTGTGGCGGGTTTTTCTGCCAGTTGAGCAGAGAAAATTAGGTTAGT
This sequence comes from Algoriphagus sp., assembly GCA_041688245.1. Taxonomy (GTDB): domain Bacteria; phylum Bacteroidota; class Bacteroidia; order Cytophagales; family Cyclobacteriaceae; genus Algoriphagus. Next base: position 2,640 of record JBDNIP010000228.1, on the reverse strand, counting down.
GGCATAATTGCGGATAATCATATATTTTTTTATTTATCCGCAATTGTACTGTCAAAATACAAACAGCAACTCAATAAAGGATATGCATTAGCATCGCCAGTACTTCTTCCGATGGCTATTTGTGCGTCATCGGCCTGCCTCGCTCTGGCGGGCCTACCGAGGCAAGGGGGATATTCACACCGGTCAAACAAAAAGAACTAGGTTATTGACATAATTGCGGATAATGACATGAATTTTTGCGGTTATCCATTTTGTTGCCACATGGAAGAAGGTGCCGGATTACAATGTACTTAAAATCGAGGATTGGGTATTTCGGTATGCTATCCCAAAACCGAAGAAAATATGGCTATCAGTAGCATTGTAGCTAGATAAAATTCTTGTGGAAAGAAAATGACTTATCTTTTAAAATATTTCGTCAACAAGTGTCATTTTATTTTAAATAAAACTTGTTTTAAATAAAATAAGAATAGAATTCAAACTTTATTGAATTTTTAGGCTAATACATGATTGGATTACTTATAATTATACTTATATTTTGTGAGCTGTTTTCAATAAAAGAAATGAAATCAATCCTAAAAATCAGTCTCGTTTTACCATTATTTTTCCCCTTGTTGGTATGGAATTGTACCTCTGAAAAAGGCGATTCAGTTCTTTTGGGCAAAGGAGAGCAGATAAGTTATAATTTTCATATCCGCCCTATTTTATCTGACAAATGCTTTGCCTGCCATGGTCCGGATGCTAACAAGCGTGAATCTGAGCTCAGATTAGATACGGAGGAAGGCGCTTTTGCAGCCTTGAAAGAATCAAAAGGACAATTTGCTTTGGTAGCTGGGAATGTTGAAGAATCAATCGTTTACCATCGAATGATTTCTGAAGACCCAGGAGAGCTGATGCCCCCACCAGAATCTAATCTTTCACTTTCATCATCTGAGATCGAATTGATCAAAATCTGGATCGAGCAAGGAGCCAAATATGAACCCCACTGGGCATTTGTGAAGCCAAAGAAGCATCAACTTCCTACTGATCGGTCTTGGGGTGCAAGTCCAATTGATTTTTTTGTCGCTAAGAAAATGAAGGAAAAAGGCTTAAAGCCCAATCCTGAAGCAAAATCTCATGAACTAATTAAGCGAGCAAGTCTTGATTTGACCGGTCTCCCTCCTAGTCCAGAATTATTAGCCCGATTTGGAGATTTCAAAGGCGAGTTGAGTTACGAAGATCTGCTTGATGGGCTTTTAGCAGAACCTTCTTTTGGCGAAAAGCTTGGCGTACTCTGGATGGATGTTTCAAGATATTCAGACAGCTATGGCTATCAGGATGACAATATCCGAACTCAATGGCCTTATCGAGACTGGGTGATCTATGCATTCAATCAGAATCTTCCTTATGATCAATTCATTACTTGGCAGCTTGCCGGGGATCTTCTACCCAATGCTACCAAGGAGCAAATATTAGCTACAGCTTTCAACCGCAATCATAAATACACAGAAGAAGGCGGAGTAATTGATGAGGAATATCGAATCGAATATGTGCTGGATAAGACAAATACCATCAGCAAAGGTCTTTTGGGTATCACCATGGAATGTGCGCAGTGCCATGATCATAAGTATGACCCATTTTCACAGAAAGAATATTACCAGTTTTTTGCTTTTTTCAATAATAGTCCAGAGAAAGGCTATGAAGGAGATGTCAGTCAGTCCAAACCTGCTAAAACTCCAATACTTTGGGTTGATCAAGAAGATCTCAGTGGGGTGATGAGTTTTATCAATCATCAAGACACTACCAAACTAAGTGTGTCTGTAATGGATGAGTTGGAAGGTGATGAAAGTCGTACAACTTTTATCCTGGACCGAGGAGCCTATGATGCACCGACTATTCCGGTCAATCCCGGAACACCAAAATCTATTCTTCCTTTTCCGGATAATTTAGAGAAAAACCGACTTGGCTTAGCCAAATGGATTACAAACAAAAATAATCCACTGACTGCTCGCGTATTTGTCAATTTAATTTGGCAGGAGCTATTTGGACAGGGAATAGTGAAGTCAGCAGGAGACTTCGGTATGCAAGGTGACTTGCCAAGTCATCCTCAATTACTCGATTGGCTGGCTGTTGATTTTATGGAGAATGACTGGGATATCAAGCGGTTGCTCAAGCAAATCCTCAGCTCCTCCACTTATAGACAGTCTTCAGTGATCACCGAAAAGCATTTAAATACCGACCCTGACAATATCTACCTATCTCGGGCATATCGTCTGCGCTTGCCTGCCGAAAATATTCAGGATTTGGTACTTACAAGTAGCGGACTTCTTCACCAGAAGATTGGCGGGCCTAGTGTAAAACCTTATCAGCCTAAAGGAATCTGGGAATCAGCCACCTCCGGAAGAGGCGTTTTGGCCACTTATGTTCAGGACAAAGGGGATGATCTCTATCGGCGGGGAATTTATAATTTCATCAAACTTACAGTACCACCTCCTAAAGCTATCATCTTCGACAGTAGCAATAGAGATCGCTGTGAGATTACCAGAGGCCGGACAAATACGCCACTTCAAGCATTGGTCATGCTGAACGATCCTATGATTCTGGAAGCTTCACGTGTATTGGCGAGTAGTCTGCTGGAAGAAATGGATGCCAAAAAATCCATTG
>JBDNIP010000227.1:0-13856 GCA_041688245.1 Algoriphagus sp. | reverse complement strand
CCGGTTTTCAATGCAGGTCTACGGATCAATCTTTTCAATTTGCTTACCATCGGTGGGGGATATAGTCAGGAATGGGGGAATTATAAAAATATGACTGGAGGTGACTTTGAATTTCCTTTTGAAGGGGCCTCTTATCAAATCAGCAAATTTTACGGCACTGTTGGTTTAATTCTCTTTGATGCCCAGAAAAGAATTTCCTTTTTGAAGTGGAGGTATAGAAAATATGCTTCTGCAAACATTTATATGCAATCTGAATTTAAGCAGCGCGCGCGACAAATCTATCCCTGGAGATTTATCTTAGAAGGAGAGTATGGGCAATTGAACTTAAAAAATCAGTATGATCCAGCATTGGATCTTCCAAATCAACCAGCTTATCAGCCCAAATTATTGGTCGCAAATGAGCCTTATTATGGGCTTGGATTTCGGGTCGAGCGAGACTTTTCAGAATACACCAAGATGTTTATTAAAGGAGGAGCGGAGTTTAGGAAATTTACCTACGCGGATGATGACTTCTCTGAATTTCAAAACATTGACCAGACGCTATATGCATTACAGGTAGGTTTTTCTGTGAGGATTCCGGGTACCAAGCGTTGTAAAATCGCTGGATGTGGCGTAGTGATGAAGCATTCTCATAGTGGAATCGAATACCGTGGCAGTTCGATTTTCCAACTTCAAAATCGAAAAATTGGACAATGGTATTAACTCAGTTTATCTGATTTGGTCTTTTATTCTCTTTTCAAAACCAGTCTGTTTTTACTATCTTGCAGCATTAATTATTCCCGTGAATAGCATTATATGGCTCAAGGAGAAAACGAAAACATTATCCCTATTAACATTGAAGACGAAATGCGTGGAGCTTACATCGATTATTCGATGTCAGTTATTGTTTCCAGAGCACTTCCAGATGTCCGTGATGGACTAAAACCAGTTCACCGCAGAATCCTTTTTGGTATGCAGGAACTGGGTGTACTACACAATAGATCCCACAAGAAATCAGCGAGAATCGTTGGTGAAGTACTTGGTAAGTATCACCCACATGGTGACTCTGCAGTATATGACACAATGGTCAGAATGGCTCAGTCTTGGTCGCTGCGCTATCCCTTAGTTGATGGCCAGGGAAACTTTGGATCGGTCGATGGAGACAATCCCGCGGCGATGCGATACACAGAAGCTAGACTAAAGCGAATCGCAGAAGAGCTCCTGATTGATATCAATAAAGAAACTGTTGACTTTCAGTTTAACTTTGATGATTCCTTGAAAGAACCAATTGTGCTACCTGCAAAAGTGCCTGCACTGCTGCTAAATGGTGCTTCGGGTATTGCTGTAGGTATGGCTACCAATATGGCTCCCCACAACTTGGGTGAAGTCATCGACGGAATCATAGCTTACATTGGCAACAATGATATCACGATTCCTGAATTGATGGAACACATAATTGCTCCAGATTTTCCTACCGGGGGAATTATATATGGTTACAATGGAGTCAAAGCAGCTTTTGAAACAGGAAAAGGTCGAGTAGTCGTTCGAGGAAAAGCGAATGTCGAAATCAAGGCAGGTGGAAGTAAAGAGATGATTGTCATCACAGAGATCCCCTATATGGTGAATAAGGCCAATATGGTCGAGAAAACTGCCCAGTTGATAAATGAAGAAAAAATTGAGGGTATTTCTGCAATCCGTGACGAGTCTGATCGATCTGGGATGCGTGTGGTGTATGAGCTAAAGCGTGATGCCATATCTAGTGTAGTCCTTAACAACCTATACAAGCATACAGCTCTGCAAACTTCTTTCTCCGTCAATAATGTAGCACTCGTCAAAGGTCGTCCATATACGCTAAACCTAAAGGATCTCATCGTTCATTACGTGAGTCACCGACACGAAGTGGTGATCAGAAGAACTGAGTATGAGCTAAGAGAAGCCGAGAAAAGAGCTCATATCCTTCAGGGATATTTGATAGCTCTAGACCATTTGGATGAAGTAATTTCCTTAATCAGAGGTTCAGCAGATCCTGAGACGGCTAGAAATGGCTTGATTAATCGATTTGAACTAAGCGAAATTCAGGCTAGAGCAACTCTCGACTTAAGATTACAGCGATTGACTGGAATGGAGCGAGAGAAGATCATTCAGGAATTTAAAGAAATAATGGCTTTCATAGATGAGCTAAATAAAATCCTTGGAAGTGAAGAGAAAAGAATGGAGATCATCGTAACTGAACTTACCGAGATGAAAGTCAGATATGCAGATGATCGAAGAACTGAAATCGAGCATAATGCAGAAGACTTCAGTTATGAGGATATGATTCCAAATGAGGAAGTTATTATAACTGTATCGAATGAAGGTTACGTCAAGCGTACTGCTTTATCAGAATACCGTACCCAAGGTAGAGGAGGAGTAGGATCCAGGGGAGTAAGTACTAAACAGGATGACTTTACGGAGTATTTATTCACAGCATCGACGCACAATTACTTGCTGATTTTTACGGATAAAGGAAAATTATTTTGGCTTAAAACCTACGCAATTCCAGAAGGAGGCAAAACTTCAAAAGGAAGACCAATCCAGAACCTTATAAGCATAGCACAGGAAGATCGAATCCGGGCAATCATTCAAGTAGGAGACTTGAATGATCCTGATTATATCAATAATCATTTCTTGGTCATGGTGACCAAGAAGGGAGTAATCAAGAAAACAACACTTGAGCAATACAGTCGTCCAAGATCGAATGGAATTATAGCCCTAAATATTCGGGAAGATGATCAATTAGTCAATGTTGATATGACCAATGGTGATCAACACATTGTCATTGCAGCCAAGTCTGGTAGAGCTATCCACTTCCATGAGTCAGTGGTAAGAGCAATGGGTAGGACTGCCACTGGGGTAAGGGCAATGAGACTAAATGATGATAATGATTACGTGATTGGCATGGTATGTGCATCCGAAGAAAATGCCACCCTGCTAGTAGTATCTGAAAAAGGATACGGAAAGCGATCAAATCTAGATCAATATCGGATCACCAACAGAGGTGGTAAAGGTGTGAAAGCGATGAACGTAACCGAGAAGACCGGTCACCTTGTAGCAATCAAAGAAGTGATAGATTCGGATGATTTGATGATCATCAATAAGTCAGGAATTACCATTCGGATGGCAGTCGATACGCTTCGTGTGATGGGTAGAGCTACTCAGGGTGTGCGATTAATAAAAATAGGCGTCAATGATGAAATTTCATCCGTAGCCAAAATATCTAAAGAAGAAGAGGTCGAAGAAGTAATCGATGCGGAGATTACTCCTGAATCTTCTGAAGATACACCAGAGTCTTCCGATGACCAACCATCAGAAATAAAAGAATAACCAAAAAAAGAAAAACTTAACATGAAGAAGCTAATTCTATCAATGGCCTTGATCGGTGCAACGACTCTGGCTTTTGGGCAAAAAAAAGTAATGCGTTCAGCGGAAAAAAACTTTAAATCCGGTGATTTAACTGCTGCTATGGCTGATATAACCGCCGCATCTGCTGATCCTGAAACCGGCGTTGATCCCTCTACCTACTTGCTCAAGGCAAAAATCCAGTCTAAGATGTTCGGTACTGATTCGACCAATAATGAGTCCAATCTTGAAGTTGGAAAAGAAGCTCTAAGTACTTATATGAAGGCATTTGAAATGGCTGGATCTAATAAGGATGATGGAGTAGGTGAGGAAGTTTTCGCTGAAGATATTTCGGGTGTCCCAGATAACTTGAGACCTTATTCTGTAATAACCTTGAAAAATATTTCATTTGACAAGGCAATTGATCGATATACTGAAAATGATCTTGAGATGGCCTATGGTTTCTTCGATCTTGCTGGCGAAATTGACTTGACTGATACCACAATTCATTATAATTCAGCTTATCTAGCCAATGAATTAGAAATGTATGAAGAAGCTAAGCGACATTACAGGTATCTGTTAGACATTGACGGATATAACAAGCTCAACTCTTATTATTCGATGGTACAAATCGAAAGTGGACAGGATAAAGATCCAGATGCAGCCTATGCAACTGTGATGGCTGGCCGGGAAGAATATCCGGAAGATAAAATTCTTGCTGAATATGAAATCCAATTGCTGCTTCAATTAAACAAAATGGATGAGGCAATGGCTCAAATCCAATTAGCGCTGAAAAATGATCCGGACAATGCTTCTATTTTGTTAAGATCAGGTTATTTGAAGGAGCAGTCCGGAGATATTGAAGGAGGTCTGGCAGATTACAAAAAATCAGTTCAAATTGACCCGACTTACTTTCAGGGTAATTATTACACTGGAGCCTTACTGCTTGAGCAGTCTGTGAAATTATTGAATACCTTAAATGATCTGTCTGATTCAGACTGGGAAATTCAGTCTCCAATCGTAGGTAAGAAAGCAGATGAAAACTATAAAGAAGCAGCGAAATATTTCGAGAGTGCCTTGGATATTCAACCTGATAATACAGAAATCATGGCGATCCTTTTCCAGATTAATACGCGTCTGAAGAATGAAACTGAAGCTGAGAAATACAACAACAAGCTGATTGAACTGAAAGGTCCAAACTGGATGGAAGACGGAGAATAGTATCTCTGAAGCTATTTGAACGAGAGTCGAGTTATCGACTCTCTTTTTTTATGATTTAATATGATTGTTTACTTTTACTTGTGATCAATGTTTTTGAAAGAAATCATATCTTACCCATTGAGAGAACCTACATTTTAGAGCCTAGTAAATCCACCCAATGAATGTTGATCGAATTTTACTTCTGAGTTTAATTTTCATCAGTTCATTAGTATCAGTCGCTCTGGCGCAAGATAAATTCCAGAAATCTGTTAGCCTTTCCTTCGAATCGGGACCATTAATAAGTAATGGTAAGTCCTGGGCTAATGAAGTCGAGAATAGTGTCGAATATCGTGGAATCGATGCCAAGTTCAGTTGGAGAAAAATCTCCAATACTCATATGAACCACCTCTATCGCTATCCTACATTTGGAGTTGGATTTACCTCTTTGCTCGGTGATTTTCCAGAAATTGGACGACCTCAGGCTTTTTATGGATTTTTTGAAATACCTTTTTTATACCGAAATAAAAGTCAAAAGTATTCCTTTGGTTATTTCTCGCAGATAGGGCTGGGGTTTAACCTGACACCATATGATTCCATTAAAAATCCAATGAATCAATACATCGGTTCAAGCTTGAATGCCTACATTCATTTTGGATTCAGAGGCGAATATGAGCTTTCTGATCGAGTGTTAATTATTTCTGATATCGGAATGAAACACTATTCCAATGGTGCGATCAAAAAACCAAATGCGGGAATTAATCTAGTCCCATTCTCGCTGGGAGTAAAAAGTTATTTAGGGAAAGTCAATCCGACTCCTACTACACGGCCAGTCTATCCAGCTCTCGACAAACGGTGGTTTCTAAATGTTGCGCTTTATACGGGCTTCAAAAATTATGAAATTGGAGATCGTAATTATTTTAGGGGAGGACTTGGAGTAAATTACCTTTGGGAGGCTAATTATAAATTTAGATTGGGTATGGGACTTGACCTTTTCTATGCCCCAGGGATGAGCGAAAGAAATAACGGGCAACAGTTTTCTTTTCGTGATCAGACCTCCCTTGCGGTCGTAGCTTCGTGGGAATGGAAATTAACGGAAAAGTTATTTATGCCAGTAGGTTTTGGAGTATACATTTACCGAAATGAGCTCAATCAAGAGGTAAGCGGGTTCTATGAGCGAATTGGTTTTCGCTATAGAATGATGGAGGCACTTTCAGTAGGATTGCAAATCAAAGCGCACAAAGCCAAAGCGGACTTCTTTGAATTTACCCTCGGTTATACAATCCCTGGAAAGATAAGATATCAAACCAGTAACTAGAGTGGATGATCCCACTGATCAAAGTTTATTTTCTTTTAACTCACGCTTATTCTAGCTTGCTTCAAATCTTTAACCTTTTTATGATAAAAATTTTTAGTGCAAGTTGGTTGATAAGTCTGAGTTTGGCTTTGATCAGTTTCAGTGGCTTTGGCCAGTCAAAGAACTCAGCTGAGATTTACCATGAACTCCTGCAGCTCAAAGAGACTAGACGAATCTTATATGTGGCAGCACATCCTGATGATGAAAACACTCGCTTGATCGCCTATATGGTCAATGGCTTACATAGTGAAGTGGCTTACCTCAGCCTTACCAGAGGAGATGGTGGCCAGAACTTATTAGGAAAAGAACTAGGTATCGGGCTTGGACAAATTCGCACGCAAGAACTTATAAAAGCTAGAGAAACGGATGGAGGAAGACAGTTTTTTACCCGTGCCATGGACTTTGGATATTCCAAAGACCCCACAGAAACGCTACAAAATTGGGATAAAGAAAAAGTATTGAGTGACGTAGTCTGGGTAATCCGAAAATTCCAACCCGATATCATCATTACCCGATTCAACACCATTCCGGGAGTTACTCATGGTCATCATACCACTTCAGCAATATTGGCCGGGGAGGCATTTGATCTGGCGGGTGATCCGAAAGCTTTTCCAGAGCAACTTGACCAAGTAGCCACTTGGCAGGCGAAACGAATTTTCTGGAATGCCTATAATTTTGGAGGAGAATTCAGGGAAGATTCAACAAAAACCTATGATGTATTTCCAACAGGTGATTTTAATTCGCTGTTGGGAGAATCGTATAGCCAAATAGCAGCAGATAGCCGAACCATGCATAAATCTCAGGGCTTTGGCGCTACCGCAGGCATAGGAGAAGCAGTGGACCATATTCAATTTTTGAAAGGCGAGCCTTTTACCAATTCTGCCTTCGATGGAGTTGAAGACCGATGGGTAACTGTTACAAATGGAAAAGTAATTTTAGCCGCAATAGATAAGCTGATTGGTAGCTATAATTTTAAAGATCCAAGTCAAAATGTAACGGCTTTACTCGCTATTCGAAAAAATCTAAAAGCAATACCTAAGCCTCCAATTTGGGTCGTCGAGAAACTGGTAAAACTTGATCAACTCATTATTTCAGCAATAGGACTTGATTTTGAATTTGTCAGTAGGCTGGAGTTAGGCTATGCCGGACAGCAAGTTTCGGCACAATTGGTGTTCAATAATCCCACTCTAATTTCAGTCACTGGCGTTTCTTTGAAAGTGGATATAAAGGAATTCGAAAAACCGAATGAGTCTGTTAAAAGCAATGAGCCTTTGATCTTATCAGTGAATTTCACAATTCCTGAAGATGCCAAGCCTTCTCAGCCGTATTGGTTGGAGAAACCAATTGATGGAGCCTTGTACAATGTTTCCAATCAAGATGCTATTGGCAAACCATTTAATGAGGTGAAGCTCGGAGGGATATTAGCTTTTACAATCAATGATCAGAATTTTAGTCTTGAGATTCCTTTGATGTACAAATTCAATGATCAAGTTGATGGGGAAGTAAAGCAGCCGTTTACAATTGTTCCCGAGATTGATCTGAGTATTTCCGATGACGTAGTATTCTTGATCCCAGAAGTAAGTGGTAAAATAAAAGTGGTCGTTCGGTTCAGTGGTCAAATGCTTGATGGTAGCTTGGATTTCAAGGGACTTCCAGCCGATCAGTATCGAATTCTAGAAGTAACTGACAATACCTTTTTGAAAGAGCGGATGTATGAGGTCGAGTTTTTGAAGAAAGGTCAGGGTATATCAGATGTGACAGCCCGATATACTACGAGTCAGGGAAAAGTTTTTGACTTGATGACTTATCGTATTTTGTATAAGCATATTCCAAATCTGACTTATTTCCAACCTGCATCGATTCGATTGATTCAGGAAGACTGGAAAGTTTCAAAAGCTAAATTGGGTTATATCGCAGGAGCCGGGGATGATATTCCGGACGTGTTGACTTCACTGGGCTACCAAGTTGAATTCATCGGTCCAAATGACTACTCTGTGGAGAAGCTGAGTCGGTACAAAGCAGTGATTGTAGGAATCAGAGCATACAATACCAATGAAAATCTAGCATCTAATCAGCAGATCTTGATGGGCTATGTCAAATCTGGAGGTAAAGTGATTGTACAATACAATACGAGTTCCCCACTGTTGACCAATCAATTGGGCCCTTATCCTTTTACCTTAAGCAGAAATCGCGTTGCTGTTCAAAACTCACCAGTTCAAATAGAACGGAAACACCCTCTTGTCAGTGGACCTAATCCACTCACTGAGGCTGATTTTGATAATTGGGTCCAAGAGCGAGGCTTGTATTTTGTAGGTCAGATGGATGAGCGGTATGAGACCCCATTCCAAATGAATGATCCAGGGGAAGATCCTAGCGATGGGGCATTGATTTATACGAATTTTGGAGAAGGAAAATACATCTATACCGGAATTTCATTTTTCAGACAGCTTCCTGCCGGCGTGGTTGGAGCTACTAAATTATTTATCAATCTTATCGAAGAATAAGAATGAAGGATAAAGAGATACGCTGGAGTTATTTATACGCTGGACTCATGATCGTGTTGGTGGTGCTGATTGGACTATTTTCACTGATTAAGTATCTTTACGCATGAGTAATCTGGATTGGACTGTACTCTTTGGTACGCTTATCACGATTGCGGCTTATGGTATCTACAAAACCTACGGACCAAAAGATTTAGACTCGTATCTCCGAGGTAAAAATGCCATGAATTGGTGGACGATTGGACTATCTATCATGGCTACACAAGCCTCTGCGATCACTTTTCTGAGTACACCTGGACAGGCCTACGAAGATGGTATGGGCTTTATCCAGTTTTATTTTGGCTTACCTCTGGCGATGATTGTTATTTCAGTGGCTTTCATTCCTATTTATTACAAGCTGAAAGTCTATACCGCTTATGAGTATTTGGAAGGTCGATTTGATTTAAAGACCAGAACTTTAGCTGCTTTATTGTTTATCATCCAGCGTGGCTTGGCTGCCGGAATCACGATCTATGCACCGGCGATTATTCTTTCCACTTTATTGGGCTGGAATCTAACCTTGACCAATATTGTCATCGGCGCGGTGGTGATCCTTTATACTGTTTCCGGTGGTACTGAGGCAGTTTCTATTACACAAAAGCAACAAATGGCCGTGATGATGGGAGGGATGCTGCTTGCTGGAATTATCGTGATCCAGATGCTTCCGATATCTTTCCAAGAGGCAATGCATGTGGCAGGAAAAATGGATAAACTCAATATAGTGAGTTTTGAATTTGATCTTGCCGATCGATACAATGTCTGGTCGGGAATGACGGCTGCTGTATTTTTGTTTCTTTCCTATTTTGGCACGGATCAAAGTCAAGTACAGCGCTATTTGTCTGGACAGACGCTGGCGCAAAGCCGAATGGGATTGATTATGAATGGTTTTCTGAAAATCCCCATGCAGTTTGTCATTTTGTTTATAGGGGTGATGGTCTTTGTATTTTACCAGTTTTTTCTTCCACCAGTAGTCTTTAACAAAGTCCAGACTGATAATCTTCGCCAAAGTGAATATGCCGGAGAATTTGAAAATCTGGAAAAGGAATACCGTGAGAATTTTGAAAAAAGTAAAGCTTCCTACACTGAGCTTTTAGCAGCGATAGATCGGAAAGACATTGAAAAAGAAGCTACTGTTCAGCAGCAAATAAAGTCACTCAAGACGGAGCAGAATGAAATCCGAGATGAGGTCAAATCTCTGATAGTTGCCAATGACCCAGATGCGGAGACTCGAGATACGGATTATGTTTTTATGCGATTTGTGATGGATAATCTTCCGGAAGGTATTATCGGATTGCTATTTGCTGTGATTTTCTCGGCAGCAATGTCTTCCACAGCATCTGAACTCAATGCATTGGGCTCGACGACTACGGTGGATCTATATAAGCGATCGATCAAAAAAGATGCGGACGATCATCATTATTTGGTTTCATCTAAAGTATTTACTGCATTCTGGGGGCTGGGGGCTATTCTTTTTGCGACGTATGCTTCCTTGTTTGAAAATCTAATTCAAGCCGTAAATCTCCTCGGTTCATTATTCTATGGAACGATTCTGGGGATTTTCATGGTCGGATTTTTCATGAAGTGGGTCAAAGGAAAAGCAGTATTTATAGCGGCTTTGATGTCAGAAGCCTTGATACTTTTCGTGCATTTCAGAAATGGTATCGGTGTCTTTGGCTTCGTCTGGGATATCGGCTTCCTCTGGTATAATGCGCTTGGGTGTTTGGCTTTGATGCTTTTTGCGATGATCATCCAAGCAACAGTTAGGAAGTAAAAACTCCCCTTGAAAAATCAATTTCAAGGGGAGTTCCACTTTTATATGAAATGATGCTTATTTCATCGACTTAATCAAACGCTCATTTAAAGCAATGTAATCTGGATTTCCTGCCTCTTTAGCTAATGCCATGGACTCTCTAGCAGAAGTAGCAGCTTCGGAATTCATTCCAAGTGTTGCTTCAATTTTAGCTTTAAGATGCACTGTCCAATATTTCTTATCATTGTCCACAGATTTGCTGATCCAAGCATAAGCCTGATTCATATCCTTTTTATTGGTATAGTAATAGTTTGCAGCCGAGTAAAGCAATCCTGGATTAGCTGTTTCGGTAGCTATGACTAGCTCCTGAATTTGTGCCATTACGATGCCATCCACCGCTGTTTCTATTCGGAAGTCCACGCGGGTAGTTTCCCATTTGATTGATAAGTTGGCGCCGGTATCCGTCATATCGGCAAAAGTGATTTCCATTGTTTCGTAGTTTCTACTCAACTTATTTGGAGTCACATTGAAGCGAAGTAGGTCATCTGACTCATTGTAACCTATCGCTCCCCATAGCTCGGTGTTTTTAGAAAGGATCATGGTCCATTCTGATTTATTTGGAATTGCATAGAGTGCATACTGTCCAGCAGGTACATTTTTGCCACTGATGACCACAGCTGTAGAGAAAGTCAAAAGGGTAGCACCGTTGGCTCCGGTACGCCACACTTGTCCAAAAGGCACTAATTCACCGAAGATTTTTCGGCCTTTTGTGCTTGGTCGGCTATAATCTGCAGTGACATTAGATAGCCCGACTTGCTGCGCAATTTTCGCTGAAGGGGAGGCTTGAGGCATCTGGATTTGCTGTGCAAATGCCGTTGAGATACTGCCTGTTAAGAGCAAAAAGAAAAGGATTGATTTGAAATTCATGCTAATATTAAATTAAGTTGGAGATATGTAAATCGATTGGTAAACGAAGATTGTTTGATTTTCACCTGCAATTTGGGATTTTTTGGTGCATTTTTGCGCCAGCAGACCGGCATTTTTGATTCCATCCAAAAAGATTTCTGAAATCATCGGACTGCTTTTAACCTAGAATGGATTGTTGATTTTGATATGAGTTTAGCAATAATTAGTCCCGGAAAGAATCCCAGCGCTTGGATCAGTGTGATTCGAACCCTTGACCCGACCTTGAAAATTCAGGTTTACCCTGATATTTCAAATCCTGAAGAAGTGGAGATCGCTTTTTTGTGGCAACATCCTGAAGGCCTATTGGCAGAATTTCCAAATCTGAAGCTGATCAGTTCCATGGGGGCTGGTGTAGATCATATTCTTCGTGATCATTCGATTGATTCCAAGATCCCTATTGTGCGAATCGTGGATGAAAAATTGACTTGGTCCATGACCAACTATGTGGTGATGGGCGTGTTGAATTATCATCGACAGCTTCCGCGTTATCAAAAAGGTAAGCTGCACAAAGCGTGGGACATGAGTAATCCTGAGCTGGAAGTCACCGTAGGAGTGATGGGAGTGGGAGCTTTAGGCTATGATGTGCTGGAGAAGTTGGCTATGATGGATTTTCCAGTTGTTGGGTTTGGATTCTCAGAGAAGAAAGATTTCAAGTATCCGTATTATTCAAAAAATGAATTACAGGAATTTCTGAAATCAGTGAATGTTCTTATTTGTCTCTTACCACTAACAGCAGCCACTGAGAATATTTTGAATAAATCATTTTTCTCAAAATGTACACCTGGAACTTATTTGATCAATGTGGCAAGAGGCAAGCATCTGGTGGAGGAAGATCTGATTCAAGCCTTGGATCAAGGTCAGCTGTCCGGTGCAATGTTGGATGTGTATAGAACAGAGCCTTTGCCGGAAAGTCATCCGTTCTGGGCCGATCTAAGGATTACCATGACCCCACACATCGCTAGCGTGACCAGTCCGAAAGCTGCTGCTCCTCAGTTAATGGAGAATATAAAACGGATAAAGGAAAACAGGGAGGTATTGAACCTCGTAGATCGAGTCAAAGGTTATTAGCATAAAATGAAAACTCCATTCACCATATTATGCCCTACAGATTTTTCAGAATGTTCACTCAATGCAATTGAGTATGCGTCAAAACTGGGTGAAAAATACCAAGCTGATTTAATCTTGTTTCATGTATTGAACCAAGCCGACTACCTTAAGCTTTCTCCATTGGATACCTCTGGGGCCAATCAAATTAACTTCATTACTGAAAAACTCACCAATCTCAAGGAAGCAGTTTCCCGGGAAAGCATACCGAAAGGTTTGAAATCCTGTCAGATTGACCACCGAAAAGGTAAAATTGTAAAAGCCACACTAGACTATTCCAATTTGATCAAGGCAGATATGATCGTATTGGGAACAGAAGGAATCAATGATCTGAGAGAAAATATCATTGGATCTCGGGCTAGCAGGATTGTGGAGTCGGCAGATGTGGACGTGTTAGTGGTGCCTAGGCGTGTATTTTTCAAGGCTCCCAAAAAATTGGTTTATGCTTCAGATTACTTGGAGGAAGATAAATTGGCAATACAGAAGATCGTTCAAATAGCCCAATTCTATGACTCTGAAATTGATTTGGTCCATGTGAGTTCGAGTCAAAAGGCAATTGACAAATTATTGCATATGACAATGGTTGAAGAGATTGAGCCATTTATAGCTTATGATAAAGTGAATTTTGTGTTAAAATCTTACCGTAATGATTTAGCGCTTGGTATAGAGAATTACCTGAATGTATCCAAAGGAGATATTCTATTCACCTTGAGCAAAAAACGAAACTTTTTTGAACAGATTTTCACCAATAGCATTTCAAAGAAAATGGCTTATTTTATCAATAAGCCACTTTGGGTAATCAAATCATTTTAAGGAACTACTCTTATATTGCCAATTAACCCCATAGGTTTGTAAAAGTGGAATGAAGGGTAAAAAATTTATCCTCCATAAATCTAGCCGAATAACTGCTGAGACTGGTTGTAGCTTGTAACTACAACCTAATGTTATTACAATACGAAATTAAAAATCAGCCTTAAATCACTACTAATCCCGCTACTCTAGGCGTAATCTCTTTTCTTCCTCTTTAGTCCTAGCTAAATACCACAACAATTGTTGAGGGCAACTACACCTTCATTTACTCCCCATCCTCGTTAGTGATCTGGATTTAATTGGCATAGTATTAGGCTAAGCAATTTTCAAAATTTGAGTTGAAAATCTGTTGGGATAGCAGCTCGCAATTAAATCTGACTATTTCAAAGTTAATACCTAGTTCACCCATATTTTAAACTATTTGCCTCATAATTCATTTGGCCGGATCAACTACCTCTTTATTTCCTTCCAGCCATTCTCTTCAAATACTTGGAAAACTCACTTCGAGTTTTTGAGTCTGAAAAAATAGATCTGAAGGTCTTCCAGAAATGACTCAAACTCATGTCGGCGTTCTTGGGATTTCCTTTTTCGTTGCTGATTGCTGCTGACGAGTCCTCTTTAGACAGGGGTTTTGTCTCTGGAGCTTTATCGCCTACGAGATCGTCTGCTTTCAGGAAGCTTTTCTTAGCTCTTGCCTGATATCCTACTTTCTCTTCGACTAAGCCTCGGTTATTATATGCTACTGCATCCTCTGGATCAAGTTCGATAGCTTTAT
>JBDNIP010000226.1:0-8692 GCA_041688245.1 Algoriphagus sp. | reverse complement strand
TATAGATACTTCCATCTTCGGTTTTTTTGATGGTTTCTCCTCGTAAAATCTCATCCTGTTGTTCGGTTACTACATCTTTGATGATTGCTTTTTGAGTTTTGATGTTGTATCGCATTTCCTTTCGGACTTCATACTCTGTACCTGCCTGTTTGAAGAAAGGGTTTCCGGTAATATTTCCCAAACTATCGGCCTGACCACTGGCATAGATTTCAGACTTCTCCCAGTCAATAATTATTAAGTCAGCATCTAAGCGCATATCTCCGTACTCAAACCAAGCTTCTTTGTGGAGATATAATTTGTTGTTTGGAAAATCTGCTACGATGCTGTCTTCAGCGAAATAGGTAATATCTGTGTTTACCCCATTCCTGGGCATAATTTTTGTCGGGTCAGAGACAGCAAGCGAATCAGCTGGTAATGAAAGCGTGTCGAGCAAGGTTGGTGCTGGAGGCTGAGATACCAGTGTGTCAGGAAAAGCAAGTGCTCGCTCTCTTCGTGGCTTTACAGGGTCTTGGGCATTCGCTAAAAGCGGAAGAAGTATTAGCCCAAAAAAGGAAAATAAAAAGAGCCTTAATTCCTGCACTGCTGTTGTCGCTTTATTTAGATTTGAATAAATATTCCAGTAAAGTTAATTTTATTGCCCTCATGGTACGGTTCAAAAACAAAAAATTTCTTCTGACTTTAGTTTTATTAACTCCCCTCATCTTTGGTGGCTACATTCCTAATGATAGCATGGTTCCTTCTTACACCATGACAAAGATTGTACTGGATGCAGGTCATGGGGGCAAAGATCCTGGAAATATTGGTTCTAAAGCTAGAGAAAAGGACATCAATCTTGCCGTTACCCTCCTGGTAGGAAAGTACATCAAGGATAATTTACCTGATGTGGAAGTTGTATATACCAGAAAAGACGACAGCTTTCCTTCGCTCAAAGAACGTCCCCAAATCGCCAATAATAATAAAGCTCATCTTTTTGTCTCCATACATTCTAACTCTGCTCCCAACAAATCAGCGTTCGGTACAGAGACATTTGTAATGGGTACGAAGCATTTTGAATCCAACTTTGATATCGTAAAGCGAGAAAACTCAGTGATTTTGTTGGAGGAAAACTATAAAGAAAACTACGAGGGATTTGATCCAACATCACCCGAATCTTATATGATGTTCAATTTGATGTCAAAAGTTCACTTTGGCAATTCAGTCTCTCTCGCAGATCAGATTGAAACGCAATTTCGTAATCGTGTAGGGAGAAAGAGCAGAGGGGTGAAGCAAGGTCCATTTTATGTGCTTTGGACTCCTTCAATGCCTTCAGTATTGGTAGAGCTCGGTTTTCTTTCAAACTCGGAAGAGGAACGATTTTTAATGAGTGATAAAGGTAAAGAGTACATGGCTTCAGCTATTTACCGCTCAATTCGGGATTATAAAGAAGCGATCGAGAAAAATTAATTATTTATCCACACTGTTTTATCAGTTTTTTTTCTCGTCAAGGGTATATTTTTTAGTATATTAAAAGTGTGCACATCTGCAATTGCACCGGTAAAAATCAAAAAGCAGCTTACTGTATGGTGAACACTAGCATTACTGGTACTGCTCCCGATCGCTATCGGGACGTCATCGGATTGCCTCGCCTTGGCGGGCCTGCCTGCCAGTTGAGCAAAGAAAATTAGGTTAGTGGCATAATTGCGGATAATCATAATTAAAAGTGATGAATTAGAAAATTCAATCTCATAGGTCCCGGTAGATAAAATCAAGCCTTTCACTTTATTTTTCGTCCTGTAAAACTATGCCTGCTTTGTTACGATTCAGCTTTTAAAGTGGCCGATTTTATTTTTGATCGAAACTTTGATACAAATCATAATGTATAACCAAATTTAAAGACTAAACTCTTCTCGAAATTTAGGAGTTCAACTTTCATAAACCCAAATTATTCTAATGAATCCAAATTCTTCTAGTCAAGCAAAAACGATGGAGCAGTTGCTTGAGACACTCCAAGCAAAATATAATGAAGTAAAGTTAGGTGGTGGGTCTTCAAGGATTGCCAAGGAACATGAAAAAGGAAAGCTAACCGCTCGTGAGCGAATTGATTTCCTAATTGATAAAAATTCCAATTTTTTAGAAGTTGGTGCTTTTGCAGCCGATGGGATGTACCTAGAGGAGGGAGGATGTCCTTCAGCAGGCGTGATTACTGGAATCGGATATGTGAAGAACAGGCTGTGCATGATTGTAGCTAATGATGCCACCGTGAAGGCTGGAGCTTGGTTTCCGATGACGGCCAAAAAGAACCTTCGTGCGCAAGAGATTGCCATGGAAAACCATATCCCAATCATTTATTTAGTCGATAGTGCTGGAGTTTTTTTACCCATGCAAAATGAAATTTTCCCTGACAAAGAGCATTTTGGAAGACAATTCCGAAACAATGCGAAGATGTCCGCCATGGGAATCGTGCAGATTGCCGCGATTATGGGAAGTTGTGTAGCGGGTGGAGCTTACCTTCCAATTATGTCCGATGAGGCGATGATCGTAGATAAAACAGGTTCCATTTTTCTTGCAGGTTCATACCTCGTGAAAGCAGCCATTGGCGAAACTGTAAATAATGAAACACTTGGCGGCGCCACAACTCATTGTGAGGTATCTGGAGTGACTGACAATAAATATGACTCGGATCAGGATTGCCTGGATGCGATCAGAAAGATTTTTGATAAGCTAGGTCATAATCCAACAGCAGGATTTGATCGAATAGCATCAAAAAATCCAGGTATTTTTTCGGAGAAATTGCTAGAAATTTTCCCGATGGAGCGGGTTAAGCCCTATGACATGAATGAGGTAATTTCCGGATTGGTGGATAGTGGAGAGCTGGACGAGTACAAAAAGGACTATGGGAAAACCTTGATATGTGGAACAGCTCGAATTGACGGTTGGGCAGTGGGAATCATCGCTAATCAGCGAAAGATCGTAAAGACCGCCTCAGGAGAAATGCAAATGGGGGGAGTGATCTACTCTGATTCTGCCGACAAAGCAGCTCGATTCATTATGAATTGCAATCAGCGGAAAATCCCACTGGTTTTCCTCCAGGATGTCAGTGGTTTCATGGTAGGAAGTAAGGCAGAACATGGAGGAATTATAAAGGATGGTGCAAAAATGGTCAATGCAATGGCGAATTCTGTGGTTCCAAAATTCACTTTTCTACTCGGCAACTCTTACGGTGCAGGTAATTATGCCATGTGTGGTAAAGCCTATGATCCTCGCTTGATCTATGCCTGGCCAACCGCTCAAATGGCAGTAATGTCCGGTGCATCGGCCGCAAAAACACTGCTGCAAATTAAAGTAGCTTCACTAAAGAAGAAAGGCGAGACTATCTCTCCAGAAAATGAGAAAGAACTTCTAGATGAAATCACAGCCAAATATAATGAGGAGCTAAGCCCTTATTATGCTGCAGCTAGACTTTGGGTGGATGGAGTTATAGATCCGAAAGAGACACGAAAAGTGATCAGTATGGGTATCCAAGTGGCTAATCACGCTCCGATTACAGAGCGATTTAACGTAGGAGTGATTCAGACCTAGCTATTTTATTAGTAACTTATTACAGCAAATAAATCAGATTTTAAAAGAATTGTTATGGGTGAATTGACTTCCAACGAATTGAATGCCTTAATCTCATTGCTGGATGATACTGACCTTGATGTGAGAAATCATGTTAAAGATCGGATTCTTTCACTTGGTATAGATGTAATTCCCTTTTTAGAAGAAAAATGGGAGAGTAGTTTCAATCCAGCTATTCAAAAGGAAATTGAAGAACTGGTTCATGATCTTCAATTTTCTCAATTGAAACTAAGGTTGACCGATTGGAAAGATTCAGAAGACCGAGATTTACTCACAGGACTTTGGATCATTAATACGTACCAGTATCCGGATGTTGAGTTTAACAAGCTAAATGCCGAAATGCACCAAATTTATTTTGAGGTTTGGACTGCTTTTTCTAATGAACTTCAGCCATTTGAACAGATTCGGATAATCAACAACGTCCTGTTCGGTACGCTACGCTTTTCGGCGAATACCAAGAATTTCCATTCTCCGGCAAATAGTATGCTTTCCTCGGTTCTGGACTCTAAGCGGGGAAATCCACTCACGCTTTGCTCAATATATCTACTGGTGGCGCGTAAACTCGGATTGCCAGTTTATGGGGTTAATTTACCAAATCTATTCGTTCTGACATACAAGTCTTCCGATGTGAATTTTTATGTCAATGCCTTCAACAAGGGGTTGATATTTAATAAAAAAGATGTGACCAGCTATCTTGAGCATTTGAAAATAGAACCCAGACCAGAGTTTTATGAACCATGTTCACATCTGGATATTATTCGACGCATGCTCCGGAATCTAGGCCAATCTTTTGAAAAACTGGGAGAACAAGAGAAATCCGAAGAAGTTAGAGGACTTATTCAACTTCTCGACCTCTAAAAATTCCTAATATTACAGCCGGTTGCTCGTACTCGTGCGGGTGTTGGGACTTCGCCACGGAGTACTTGATTTATCGCTCGCTCTAAAAATCGTTCAGAAACACTGGTCGCTGCTTGTGGATTATTATCTATTGCACCCTTGTATTTGACCTTAAGTCCATTTGCCCCTGGGGCTAGAATAATTGCCTCTGGGATTTTTGATATTTGAAATAATTTGACAAGTTCTTGTTCTTCATCCATCAAATAGGAAGTATTTATTCCACTTTGGTCAATGAATCTAAGGACTGTCTCTTGCACAGCTGGCGAACTATCAGAGTCCGGATTAATCAGGATAAAGTTTATACCCTGATTTTGAAAAGTAGCTCTAAGCGCCTTAATTCTTGCTTGGTACATATCTGCAAAGGGACAGTTTAATGAATGAAAAATTATCACCAATCCTTTGGTTCCCGACTTTGAATCCACACTGACTACTCTTCCTGTGACAGCGTCCAGAAGCGAATAGTCTTCAATGGCTTGTGCCGTACTTTCCAAAGAAATAAACAAGATTAAAAATAGAAAAACGAGCTTTTTCATTTTACCAATTTGTATAGGTCAACACTGTGTTGTTCTCCACGACGGCTTTGACTTGGTAATGATGATCTGCAAAGTCTGTTCCATGGATTCTGCCATAAATTATTTTTGCTTTGAGATCAAAGGGTTCCAATAGGATGTTTTCTCTAAAAGAAATCCCTTTTTTACCTTGACATTTGAATATAGATTCTTTTGCAGACCATGCCAAAGTATAGTGTAGGGCATTTTTTGTGAGAAAGTGCAATTCCTTTTCATGGAGAAATCGGGATCCAATCTGGAGAATTTTTTCTCGAATAAAATCCATGTCAATTCCAACAGGACTTTCTCGGTGATAAATAGCCGCAGCATAACCTAGAGTGTGGGATAAGGAGACAAATCCATTACCGGTCATTGACTGGGATTTGCCATGCTCATCTTTAAAAAATCCTGGATATGGAATATTTAAGGCATCCAAAGCAGTTGCTATTGCTAATCGGGAGCTTGCCCATTCTTTTCGTTTTTCCGGATGAGAAATATTAGCAAAAGCCAATTTTTCCCTAAAACTTAGAAAGTCCAGGTCGCGGATGTCGTTCGATTCAATTATCTTGATGGCTAGGGCCGAGGAAGAATCAATTTTCTCTATTTTTTTTTGCATCGGCTGAATGTGATAGGGATTGTTAAAGCAATATATGGCAAAAATTGAAGTAAATAAATTATACACTCTTACTGGTCATAACGACTGTATTTATGCATTGGCTGAGGGCAGTGATCCCAGATTTTTTTATACAGGTTCTGGAGACGGTATGGTGGTGGAATGGGATTTAGACCTTCCTAAAAATGGAAAACTTATTGCTAGGTTAACAAACTCTGTCTATGCGCTTCGTGCAGATCCCGCGCGTAATTGGTTATTTATCGGTCACAATTTTGAAGGTATTCATGTAGTTGACTTGAATGATAATAAAGAAATATGGTCCTTGAAATTAACAGATCAGGCTATTTTTGACATAAAGATAGTTGACAATTACGCTTATGTTGGAGCTGCCGATGGAGTATTAACTATCGTGGACATTAAAAAGCGTGCGATCAAAAAACATATCAAACTCAGCTCTAAGAGCATCCGTTCGCTGGCTGTAGCCACGAAAAAAAAGCATCTTGCTGTAGGACTTAGCGATAATACGATCAAGATATTGGATTTTGCAAATGAATTTCAGCCTGTCGCAAATATAACTGGACATAGCAACTCTGTTTTTGCATTAAGTTATTCTCCTGACGAACAAATTCTTGCTAGTGGTGCGCGAGATGCAAAATTGAAATTTTGGGATTCATCTAATTACACACTCAGTGAGTCAATTGTAGCACACTTGTACGCAATTAATTATTTATCTTTCAATAGAAATGGGGATCTACTTGCAACTTGCTCCATGGATAAATCTATAAAAGTCTGGGATTCAGTGAACAGAAAACTTCTCAAAGTTATTGATAAAGCAAGAAATGCGGGCCACGGTACTTCAATAAATAAAGTAGTGTGGAGTACTTATAATGGAAACGTGATTGCCGTTTCCGATGATCGTACGATTTCTATTTGGCAAATTCAAGTAAACAACTCATGAAGTTAACACCTACTGCCATTCGGCAAAAATCATTTGAAACTGGATTCAGAGGTTTTGAAAAAAGAGAAGTAAGCGCATTTTTAGACGAACTAAGTCAAGTAATGGATGTGCTCCATAGAGAAAATATGGATCTAAAAACTAAGCTTCAAAATACCGAAGCTGAGGCAAAACGGTTGAGAGATGTGGAGGACTCACTTTTCAGAACCTTGAAGACTGCCGAAGATACCGGAGCTGCCATCATAGGGGAAGCCAACGAAGCTGCAGATTTGATCATTAATGCTGCGAATGAAACAGCAGCGAATGCAACAGAAAATGCGAATATGCTACTCTTTAGAGCTAGAGGGCAAGCTGAACAAGCTGCTGCAACTTTGATCAGCGCAGCTGAGACAAAGGCTAAAGAAACGATATTAGAACTTCGTGAAAGTATGCAGGGCTTGGTGAGATCATATGAAGGATTGGTTGATCAACGCGAAACTATGATAAAAAGCCTTAAACGAATCGCTCAGGATGCCTTAAATCAGATTGACTCGTCAGACGCTCATTTCAATCGAATCGATGCCAAAGCCCATCAGCGAGCTATTGAAGAACTGAGTAGATCACAAACTTTCACTTTTGCAAATATTTCGAGTTTGAATCAGGCTGTTTTGATTCCGCAAGAATATAAGCCCATAAGCAGAGCAGATACCTATGTGGAAATAGAAACTACCGAGGAACAGATCAAACTCGAAATCCAACACGAATCTCCAGATTCTGAAATGGAAGCAGATGTTGAAAAAGAGGTTCTAGGAAAGGATGAAATTAGAGGTGATTCTAAAGCCAAAGAAGAGGAATTGTCTGAATCCAACCTAAAAACAGCAGGACGACCAATTCGGGAAGAGCCAAGCAAAAAACCGGAAGATCCTAAAGATCAATCGGGATCATTTTTTAACCAGTTTGATTAATGGGAAAAGTTACACTTGAAGGAATAGAGTTTCATGCCTATCATGGAGCATACCCAGAGGAGTCAATTCTCGGGAATCGTTTTACGGTTGATTTAGAATTGGATACTGATTTCAAGACCGCAATGGAGTCAGATGCACTAAGAGATACGATTGATTATTCCAAGCTCTACCAATTGATCAAGTCACGAATGGATGTCAAAGTGAAGCTCTTAGAGCACTTAGGGCATGTGATTGTTCAGGATATTGTCAAAGTATTCCCGAATACGCGAAAAGTTAAAATTACGTTAAAAAAACATCATCCGGCTTTGGGAGGTCTAGTCAAATATTCCTCAGTAACCATTTTTTATCCGGAAGATTATCACTAAGCAAGAAATGTATTCAAAGGCGGAAAGTTCAGCTATCCGAAAAGAGTTTTGGATCAAATTTGGACAATATATGAAGCCAGTGCCCAGCGCCTCAGGATGTAGGGTGAATTGGCCCAATTATAAAACAGGGGTTCGAGACATCTATTTTCGTATGAAGACCGAGCGAGGGTTTGTTTCTATTGGAATTGAGATTTCCCACGTAGATGAGGAGCTCCAGGAATTGTATTTTGATCAATTTCTCCAATTGAAAAAGATCTTGATTGCATGCGTGGGTGAAGAATGGGACTGGAATCTTTTAGTAACAAATGAATTTGGGCATCCAGTCAGCAGAATAGAAAAAGTATTAAAAGAATCAGATGTAATGAATGAGGAAAATTGGCCTGAGATCATTTCATTTTTAAAACCCAGAATAATTGGATTAGATGATTTTTGGGATCGAGTAAAACCGGGATTTGAGAATTTTTAGTTCCTATTCCTCAAAATATACTAGGTGTATC
This sequence comes from Algoriphagus sp., assembly GCA_041688245.1. GTDB lineage: Bacteria > Bacteroidota > Bacteroidia > Cytophagales > Cyclobacteriaceae > Algoriphagus. The sequence continues at coordinate 276 of JBDNIP010000226.1, read as the reverse complement.
CTCGTAAGTACACGTCAGGATCTAAAACAAAATCCTGATTGGAATCGGATCAAATTCCCCTCCCGATTACCATCGGGATCAAAGGGGGCTAGAGCCTGTCCCGAATATCGGGAGAGATTTATTATCATGTCAAATCAGCAATAGATTTCGCTGTATGCAGCTTAAAGTATACACATTAACTATAATATGATTATCCGCAATGGCACCAGTAAAGAAATGAAAGCAGTATAAAATTTGGTGAAACTTGATTTTAATTAAGAATTCACAAAAATTCTT
>JBDNIP010000225.1:0-1549 GCA_041688245.1 Algoriphagus sp. | reverse complement strand
CACCTCTTCCCATCCCGAACAGAGAAGTTAAGCCCTGCAGCGCCGATGGTACTGGGGTTACTCCCGGGAGAGTAGGTCGCCGCCTCATTCATTCCAATGCCAGCTGCAAAGCTGGCTTTTTTGCGTTTAACCCCCCGCAACCTCCAATTCCAATCCCTTCCGCCCGTATCCCGGTCGGGCAGTATAGGATTAGCATAAAAAAACCAACCGCTGTAACCTCACATGATTACCCGTAATCAAGCCAACTAACAGCTGTTTTGCTGCTTAGTCTGAATTAAGTAATCACATTTTACCCTTCTGTGGGTTAGCTAAAATTAAGAATACAGTGGTCTACTCCAAGACTAAAAATTGAATACGACAATTTAATTCAAACTAATACAGCTATCCTTTTAATCAGGTTATTAAAAATAATCTGCCTGCTTTATGAGCGATTGATCCGGTAGCTGAACGCATCAGAATACCTGTTAATTCCTTTTGGACTTATCTACGAAAAGTTGGTTCATCACCACGTTTTCACTTGATGAATCGTAGAATAGAGTGCCTTAATGTCAAATCCACGCAAACTCGGCACTTGCTCGATTATAGTCTTTGGCAATCAGTCTACAACCTTTCTATTCATCTGTGGTCACCTTTGCATCTTTATTGATATGCTTTTCAAATAGCACTTTAAGTGATTTATTCGAAAAATCATCAATTCTGAGTGCGTAGAAACGTCTTACTTTTCCATCTTTTGTCAACTCAACGGTATATGCCACTTTGTTTTTCTTTAGGGTATAGCTTTCTGCCGGTTTATTTAACCCTTTCAACAAAGTCATCCATATTCACCCATCTATCAATTGGATTATTCCCGGTTTTCATCGCTTCTCTCACTTTACATATAAATGATCTAGCCGTGTTCTCCGTTATTCCATAGCGTACACAGGTGTAGCTTTCTAAGAGTCCTTTATTAGTTGTAGCCATCTCAAAACACATGAAATAGCGTTCCTCAATCCAAATTTAACCTTGTGAAAAAGCGTATCACTTGTTACTGATTGTATGTGGATGCATTTATTATAGGTTCAAGAATGATCTTTCCAAATCTGGCACTTTGAATACCCACATTTTTAGCAGTTAAAGCCCTCTGAAAAAACTATTTTAGTCAAATATAAGTCGCAATCATCTATAGTTTTGAACCTTTCGAAAAAACTCTAGAGACCCCTGATCTCCTTTTAAATTGACTTAAAATTATTTACTTGTCTGCTTAGCTCAATAAAATTATAATGTATATGTGATATGTTTTAGACTGATGGTTAGCTCCCAATTAATAAGCAGCTTTTCTGACTATTCCGATGAAAGTGGACACCTCATTCCGGAGCAAAGTGAACGTATAGTTTTGATGATGATTTCTTGGGTTAAAATTATACAAAAATTTTACTGTTTTTTCATCTTTTTCCTCCTGGATTCTCCCTTGAGTTCAAAGCGGATTGCCGAGTGGATAATTCGATCCAAAATAGCATCTGCGATTGTCTTTTCTTCAATGAGATCATACCAGTTTTTCACCGGTAGCTGT
>JBDNIP010000023.1:0-3356 GCA_041688245.1 Algoriphagus sp. | reverse complement strand
TTGCTTGATGTAATTTTCCCAGGATTTTGACATTGGAATATTTAAACATGAAATAACTTGACAGTCATATCGGAATAGAAAGTTAGGACTTGGGAAAGGTGAAAGTTTTTAGATTTTCGGTTGAAGCGATCATATCCAAACCTGTATCCTGATGTCTTACGTGGATATTATGTTGGATTGCAAACCATGCGATCAAGCAATTATATCTTTTCCGAATGGTTACGCCATTTTGCCTTCAGTTAAAATATATTCGTGCGGCACCTAATGACACTTTATAAAATTCTGCATTCGAGCAGGCTAAACCTGATGGTTTTTCAGAAAAAACTACAAAGATAATTTAATCTTTCATCCCTTGTAAAATCTATTGGTAGGTTGGAGATGTATAACTATCCGATCTTCACTAATGAATGAATAAAGCTTCTCAGCGATAACCAATGCCAGCTTATCAGAGCAGGTAATCCAGATGGAAGTGTCGGGAAGAATAAACATTTTTTCAAATCTCCCGTATTCAATTAAGAATGCCTTGTCACTTGATTTTTACTAGGAGTTCAGCTAATTCATTGATTTTAATTTTGTTGAAGAATTCACGAAGTGCTTGATTCGCCACTTCTTATTTAGTTTTAAGCTTAGTCTTATCCAGAATTTCACCCATTAACCCATTGTTAATTTCAATATTAGTTATTATTGATTTAGTATTTGTAGATCAAGATACTCAAAAATATATACAAGGATTTCGCTTTCACGGTAATGTTTTTCAATTTTAAAACTAGCTAAACTTCCACCTTAATACCCTAAATCCTCTTACCTTTGTAATTGGAAACTAAGTTAGATCATGTTGAAAATCCAGATCATCAACGGCCCAAATCTCAATCTTCTAGGAAAGCGAGAGCCAGAAGTCTACGGAAGCACTTCTTTTGAAGACTATCTGGAAGAATTAAAGCGCAAATTTTCTTCAGTTGAAATTCATTATTTTCAAAGCAATGTAGAAGGTGAACTGATCAATACGATTCATGCAGTAGGTTTTTCCTTTGATGCCATTCTGCTCAATGCTGGAGGATATACACATACCTCCGTGGCAATAGCTGATGCTATTGCAGGAGTGACTGCACCGACGCTTGAGGTTCATATCTCGAATATCTATAAACGGGAAGAGTTTCGACATAAAAGCCTTATCTCCAAATCCTGTGTGGGTATGATTTCTGGCTTAGGCTTGAAAGGCTACGCACTCGGAATCCAATATTTTATTTAATTCTCAAACTTATGATCACTTTTGCACCAGGGCCATCCAAAGTACATGATGCCCTTCCTACTTATCTACAAGATGCTTTTAATGAGGGAATCCTCAGTGCGAATCATCGCGGTGGACCATTTATGAAGCTGTATCAAGAGACAGAATCGTTAATGCGCCAAAAACTCCATATGCCTGAGGATTACTCACTTTTATTTACTTCTTCCTCCACTGAAAACTGGGAAATTGTCTCCCAATCGATTGTGGAATCAGCGAGTTTTCATATTTACTCCGGGTCATTTGGTAAAAAATGGATTGAATTAGCGCAACATATTATCCCAGCCAGCATAGGGATGAAAATCGACGCGAATCAGGCGATAGATGTTCAAAATCTGGATATCCCAGAAGAATTTGATTTGATCGCAATCACTCAAAATGAAACTGCCAATACCTCTCAAGTTTCGATGGAAATGATTGAGGCGATTGGGAATAAATTTCCTGAAAAAATGATCGCTGTGGATAGCACGTCTTCTATGGGTGGCATTGAGTTTGATTTCCCCTTGGCAGACGTATGGTATGCATCGGTGCAAAAATGTTTTGGACTTCCTGCAGGATTGGGAGTCTTGATTCTATCCCCAAAGGCGATCGAAAAGACCGTGCGAAAAGGAGAAAATGGACGCTATAATAGTTTGAACTTCATGCTTGAAAACTCGCGAGCCTACCAGACGCATTACACTCCAAATGTTTTGGGAATATATTTACTCAATCGTGTGCTGAAAGATATGCCTGAAATTCAGCATGTCGATACCCATCTTCGTGGTCGAATGAGCAAGTTGGAGGACTGCATCGCAAAGACGAAATCACTACGAATGCTAGTATCCAATGGGGCTACGCGAAGTACCACTGTAATGGGTGTAACTGGCACTGAGGATATTATTTCGAAAGTGAAAAGCGAAGCTAAAGCTGCTGGAATGAAATTGGGAGGTGGCTATGGGCATTTGAAGCCGATCAGTTTTCGGATTGCTAATTTCCCAGCGATTACTGATTCTGAGATGACTAAGGTAATTGAGTTTTTGAGTAATTATTAATCTCTGAGCCTTTTTCGATGCTTGAAGGTTCTTCCTTATGGGTCAAGCCCTTCAAGCTTACAGAAATCTCATACGTTTTTCCGAGTCCTCAATTTTATTCAGTTGATGAATACCACTTCAATTTGATACTAACCTCCGTTGCTACAGAAATTTTAATTGTTTGATTTTGAATTTTGATCCTTCGAAGTTTGACAAATCTCAAATGTTTAAAAGGTTATGTGATTATCCGCAATTATGCCACTAATCTAATTTTCCTTACTCAACTGGCAGAAAGGCCCGCCACGGCGAGGCAGGCCAATGAGCGTTCAGATAATCATCGGAAGAAGTACCAGTAATGCTAGTGTTTGCCATATATTAGGCTGATTTTTGCTGGTGTAATTGCGCATAGGCATAAAAGGTTTTTAAATGAGCTTCCAATGGTGTCCCAAGAATAGATATTTTCCTAAATCAGTTTGTTTTCTGATTCCTGATACAAACCTTCGAGGTCAAAAAAGACCTCACAGGTTATTTTTCTTTACTTTTGCGGCATGATCGATTTTAAAGAGATTTTGTCCGTTTCCCTAATCTTATTTTCAGTAATAGATATACTCGGTTCTATACCGATCATTATCAACTTGAGGAAAAAAGTTGGGCATATTCAGTCCGAAAAGGCAACCCTTGCAGCCGGAGTTCTTATGATCGTGTTCTTGTTAGCTGGAAAATCAATATTGAATCTATTTGGTATCGGAGTAGAGGACTTCGCCATTGCGGGAGCACTCATCATTTTTGCAATAGGTGCAGAGATGATTTTGGGTATTGAGATCTTTAAAGCCGATCCTGAGGCTGCCACCGGAGCTTCGATCGTTCCGATTGCTTTTCCTTTAATTGCTGGAGCAGGGACCTTAACTACTATTTTGACACTGAAGGCAGAATTTGAGCAGGTCAATATTGCTATAGGGATTTTATTGAATTTGATTTTTGTGTATGCTGTACTTAAAAGTACCAACTGGTTGGAGCGAAAGCTGGGTAAAACCGGGCTGGATGTTTTGAGAAGAATTTTT